>CANFRA010000035.1 GCA_947449305.1 Burkholderiaceae bacterium | reverse complement strand
TTCTTGGAGGAATTGGGGGATGGGCTTAACATATAACGATTAAACCATAGGCATAAAATCCCTTCCACCATGGATGAACGTTCCCGCGCCTTACTAAAAACCCTCATCGAGCGATATATCGAAGAGGGGCAGCCTATTGGCTCACGTACGCTCTCGAGATTCTCGGGCTTAGACCTTTCAGCGGCCACGATTCGGAACGTCATGGCTGACCTGGAGGACATGGGTTTCGTGACCAGCCCTCATACTTCTGCAGGTCGGATTCCAACCCCTAGAGGTTATCGGCTCTTTGTAGACACCATGGTGACGGTCCGCCCCTTGGAGGAATTGGCTGCTCGAGAGGTTGAAAAAGGACTTTTGCCAGATTCTCCGCAAAGGGTGATGAACGCAGCTGCCCAAATTTTGTCTAATCTCTCACATTTTGCTGGCGTGGTGATGACGCCTAAGCGTGCTCAGGTTTTCAAGCATATTGAATTTCTGCGCCTAGGTGAGGGCAAGATTTTGTTGATTATGGTTACCCCAGAAGGAGACGTACAAAATCGTATCTTGCCAACTAACCAAGATTACACCCCAAGCCAACTGATCGAAGCGGGTAATTACATTAATACGCAATTCGCAGGCAAAAGTTTTGAGCAAGTACGTGTGCACTTGAAATCCGATTTAGATAATTTACGAACGGATATTTCTGGTCTGATGGCATTGGCATTGCAAAGTGGTGTTGCTGACTACGACATGAGTCGTGGTGATATGGTGCTCTCAGGGGAGCGTCGTTTGCTCAACGTTGGTGAATTAAGCTCTAACCTGGATAAGTTACGCAAGATGTTTGATATGCTGGAACAAAAATCTGTCTTAATGCAATTGCTTGATGTTTCGAGTCACGCTGATGGCATTCAAATTTTTATCGGTGGAGAGAGTGATCTCTTGCCGTATGAAGACTTGGCGGTGATTAGCGCTCCTTATAGCGTAGACGGCCAAATTGTGGGTACTTTAGGGGTCATTGGCCCAACCCGTATGGCTTATGACAGAGTGATTCCTATTGTGGACATTACCTCTAAATTATTATCGGGGGCGCTTAGCTCCCCATGAAATATATTGCATGAATACCTATTTAATCGAGACACATTACTTTGAATCAAAGCCCACACTTACGCACCTCTAAAACAGCGGTGCTCTTATTGAACTTAGGTACGCCCTCAGCGCCAACGCCTAAAGCAGTAAGAGTCTATTTGAAAGAGTTTCTTTCCGATCCACGTATCGTAGAGATTCCACGCTTTATTTGGTGGTTTATTTTGAATGGCATCATCTTGCCAATTCGCAGTAGTGCTTCTGCAAAAAAATATGCCTCGATTTGGTTGCCACAATTAGGTTCACCACTAATGCACTATTCTCGTTTGCAAGCGAAAGAGTTGGGCGAGCGATTTACGAATGAGGGCCATACTGTTTTGGTAGATTTGGCGATGCGCTACGGTAAGCCTTCTGCCCAAGAGGCCTTAGAGAGCCTTAAGGCTCAAGGCATGGAACGCTTACTGCTATTACCCCTGTACCCCCAATATTCAGCCACCACGACAGCCTCCAGTTTTGATGAGGTATTTCGAGTGCTCAGTACTTGGCGTGATCAGCCTGAGTTGCGCTTAGTAAAGCACTATCACGATAATCCAGCATATATTGCTGCATTGCGCGAGCAGGTTTTAAATAGTTGGGATAAAGACGGGCATCCAGATTTTGCAAAGGGCGATCGTTTTGTGATGTCATTTCATGGCTTGCCTAAGCGTAACTTAATGAAGGGCGATCCCTATCACTGCGAATGTTTAAAGACTGGCCGTTTACTCGGTGAGGCACTTGGTCTGCAACCAGATCAATACATGGTGACTTTTCAATCGCGCTTTGGAAAAGCCGAATGGTTAAAACCTTATACGGCACCCACCATTGAGCAGTTAGCGAAAGATGGTTGTCAGCGCATCGATATTTTTTGCCCTGGCTTTCCGGCCGATTGTCTTGAAACCTTAGAAGAGATTGCCATGGAGGCCAGAGACTCTTTTCTTGAGCATGGCGGGAAAGACTATCGCTATATTCCTTGCTTGAACGGCAATCCTAAGTGGATAGAGGCATTAAGTGAGATCGCCCATCAGCATTTACAAGGATGGGCTCTTGGTACAGAATCACCCGAAGTGCTTGCTAAGCGCAATGAGCGGGCTGAGCTCGTTCAGAGTCAGTCTTGAAATTGACTAAACTGTCCCCACATAGAAAAGCAATAGATCCCAATACAGAAAAGTGAATTAGCGTCCATGACACAAGACAATCAAAACCCATCACCAGAGCAAGAAAATCCTGGAGTAGAGTCATCTTCAGATGCAGCAGAAACGCCTGCTGACAAAACGCCCGAGCAAGAAATTGCAGAGCTTCAGCAGAAGGTGTCTGATTTACAGGATCACTTTTTGCGCGCCAAGGCGGAAGGTGAAAATATTCGCCGACGCGCCGTCGAAGATATTGCTAAGGCTCATAAATTTGCGATTGAGAGTTTTGCTGAACATTTAGTTCCCGTAACCGATAGTCTCTATGCAGCGTTAAGTACGGATGCGGGTGATGCGAAAGCCTTCAAAGAGGGCCTGGAAATTACCTTGAAGCAGCTCTTGTCTGCTTTTGAAAAAGGCCGCATGACTGAAATTAACCCTGGGGTGGGCGATAAATTTGACCCACACCATCATCAGGCGATCGCTTCTGTACCCTCGGAGCAGGAAGCTAATACCGTAGTTTTAGTGCTCCAGCGGGGCTATACCGTGGCAGATCGGGTGCTGAGACCAGCTTTAGTGACGGTCAGTGCCCCGAAATAAACCCCATCAACTAGGGCTAAAACCTCAAAAAAGAGATAAAAAAGGCAGATTTCTGCCTTTTTTGCTGTTCTACCCCCTTGAATTCCTCTTTTTAGACCCCATTTATCGAGTATTGGAATATTCGCGGCAGTTCAGACGACATTGGATGGATTGCCAAAAGAACATTGAAGTACAACAAAGCAACTTAATTTTTTGGAGCAATTATGGGAAAGATTATCGGAATCGACTTAGGAACCACTAACTCGTGCGTTTCAGTTGTTGAAAACAATGCACCTAAAGTTGTTGAGAACGCAGAAGGCGGTCGCACAACTCCATCGATCATCGCATACGTTGAAGATGGCGAAGTATTGGTTGGCGCGCCTGCTAAGCGTCAGTCAGTCACAAATCCTAAGAACACCATTTACGCTGTCAAGCGTTTAATGGGTCGTAAGTTCACTGATCCTGAGGTACAAAAAGATATCGGCCTTATGCCTTATGCAATTATTCAAGCGGAAAACGGCGATGCTTGGGTACAGGCACGCGACAAGAAAATGGCACCACAACAAGTGTCTGCTGAAATTTTGCGCAAGATGAAAAAGACTGCTGAGGATTATCTTGGTGAAGAAGTGACAGAAGCTGTCATTACTGTTCCCGCTTACTTTAATGATAGCCAACGTCAAGCAACTAAAGATGCTGGTCGTATTGCTGGATTAGATGTTAAGCGCATCATCAATGAGCCTACTGCCGCAGCATTGGCATTTGGCTTGGACAAGCAAGACAAAGTAGATCGCAAGATCGCCGTATATGATCTAGGCGGTGGTACCTTTGACGTATCTATCATTGAAATTGCGAACGTGGATGGTGAGAAGCAATTTGAAGTACTTTCTACCAACGGTGATACTTTCTTGGGTGGTGAAGATTTTGACCAACGTATCATCGATTGGATCATTGCTGAGTTCAAAAAAGAACAAGGCGTAGATTTGAGTAAAGACGTGTTGGCATTACAGCGCTTAAAAGATGCTGCTGAAAAAGCCAAGATCGAGCTATCATCTGCGCAGCAAACCGAAATTAATTTACCTTACGTGACAGCTGATGCTAGCGGTCCTAAGCACTTAAATTTGAAGCTCACCCGCGCTAAATTGGAATCCTTGGTAGAAGAGCTGATCACCCGTACGGCTGGCCCTTGCTTAACGGCGATTAAAGATGCTGGTGTGAGCACTGCCGATATTGATGACGTCATTTTGGTTGGTGGTCAAACCCGGATGCCTGCTGTTCAGGACAAAGTAAAAGAAATTTTCGGTAAAGAGCCACGCAAAGACGTTAATCCTGATGAAGCGGTTGCTGTTGGTGCTGCAATTCAAGGATCAGTATTGTCTGGTGATCGTAAAGACGTATTGCTCTTAGACGTGACCCCATTGTCTTTAGGCATCGAAACCTTAGGTGGCGTGATGACTAAGATGATTCCGAAGAATACGACGATTCCTACTAAGCATTCACAGGTTTATTCCACTGCGGAAGATAACCAGCCTGCCGTAACAATTAAGTGTTTCCAAGGTGAACGCGAGATGGCTGCAGCAAATAAATTGCTCGGTGAATTTAATCTCGAAGGTATTGCTCCAGCACAACGCGGTATGCCACAAATTGAAGTAACTTTTGATATTGATGCCAACGGTATTTTGCATGTCACTGCAAAAGACAAAACCACTGGCAAAGAGAACAAGATCACTATCAAAGCGAACTCTGGTTTAACTGAAGAAGAAATTTTGCGCATGGTAAAAGATGCTGAAGCCAATGCTGCTGAAGATAAGAAAGTGCTTGAGTTGGTAACGGCGCGTAATACAGCTGATGCCTTGGCTCACTCTACTAAGAAAGCCCTGGAAGAGCATGGTGCTAGCTTAGAAGCTGCCGAGAAAGAGGCGATTGAAGCTGCTCTTAAAGAATTGGATGAAGCCATTAAGGGTAGCGATAAGGCTGCTATTGAGGCGAAGACTGAAGCTTTGGGTAAAGCAAGCCAGAAGCTGGGCGAGAAGGTAATGGCTGCTGAACAGGCAAAAGCTGGCGGCGGCGCGCCTGGTGCAGCACCTGGTGGTGCGCAACAAGCAGCCCCAGACGCTGATGTAGTGGATGCTGACTTTAAAGAGGTGGATGACAAGAAGTAATCTAGTCATTTAATGTTAAAAAGACGTATTCATTAAGGTATTTTTGAAGTACTTAAATAACAAGTCGGCCTCGTGCCGACTTGTGTCATTCAGGTTGTTGAGAGGAATTAGCTGTGTCTAAAAGTAAACGCGATTTTTATGAAGTACTGGGCGTAGCAAAAGGTGCCAGCGATGAAGAGCTTAAAAAAGCCTATCGCAAAATGGCAATGAAGTATCACCCTGATCGCAACCCTGACAGCAAAACGGCTGAAGCCCAATTTAAAGAAGCTAAAGAGGCCTACGAAACACTCACCGATCCCAATAAGCGTGCTGCCTATGACCAGTATGGTCATGCTGGTGTTGACCCTTCAATGGGTGGTGGCTTTGGTGGGGGCGGTGGATTTGCCGATGCCTTTGGCGATATCTTTGGTGATATTTTCGGTCAAGGCGGTGGACGTCACTCCGGTCCGCAGGTCTATAAGGGCGCTGATCTTCGTTACAACATGGATATCACTCTAGAGCAAGCTGCTGAGGGCTACACAACACAAATTCGTGTGCCAAGTTGGAGTAACTGTAAGCCTTGTCACGGTACTGGTGCCGAGCCTGGTACAAAAGCGGAAAAATGCTCTACCTGTGATGGCCATGGTCAAGTACGTGTGCAACAAGGTTTCTTCTCGATGCAACAGACTTGCCCTAAGTGCCGCGGCACGGGCGAGTACATTCCGAAGCCTTGCAAAACTTGTCATGGCAGTGGTAAGTATAAAGAACAAAAAACTCTCGAAATTAAAATTCCAGCGGGCATTGATGATGGCATGCGCGTACGCTCAGTTGGTAATGGCGAGCCTGGCATTAACGGCGGACCTTCAGGCGATCTCTACGTAGAAGTTCGGGTTAAGCCGCATCCAGTATTTGAGCGGGATGGCAGCGACTTACATGTACAAATGCCGATTTCATTTGCAACGGCAACTATTGGTGGCGAGATTGAGGTTCCAACCCTATCGGGTCGAGTTGAGTTTCCGATTCCAGAGGGTACGCAGACTGGTAAAACATTCCGTTTGCGTAACAAAGGTATTAAAGGATTGCGCTCCACTTTAGTGGGCGATCTTTTTGTGCACGTTTTAGTTGAGACGCCTGTGAAATTGACTGATGAGCAGAAAAAATTACTGACACAGTTTGATGAGAGTCTGAAATCCGGTGGGGATAAACACAGCCCACAGCAAAAGGGCTGGTTTGATGGCGTAAAGAGCTTCTTTAGTTAAGAGGCTATTAGCCCGCAAAACCATGTTCTAGACCGGGAAACTTTCCGGACTTGACTTCGCGAACGTAGGCTTTAATAGCGGCTTCGACTGAGCTGTGGCCATCCATAAAGTTTTTGACAAACTTGGGTGGTTTTCCTGGGCTGATGCCCAACATATCTTGTAAAACCAATACCTGACCAGAGCAATCAGGTCCTGCACCAATTCCGATGGTCGGAATATGGAGTTCTTCGGTAATCTTTTCTCCAAGCGAAGAAGGAATGGCTTCAAGTACCAGCATTTGCGCTCCAGCTGCTTCACAAGCAAGCGCTTGTTCAAGCATATGACTTGCGGCATCTTTAGATTTACCTTGCACTTTGTAACCACCCAAAAGATGAACTGATTGTGGAAGTAAACCCAGGTGCGCGCAAACAGGAACGCTACGCTCGACCAGATATTGAATAATCTCTACTTGCCAATCTCCGCCTTCTAGCTTGACCATATCGGCGCCGGCACGCATGAGTTCTGCTGCTGAATCTAGTGCTTGCACTGGATCGCCATAACTTGCAAATGGAAGATCGGCTATCAAAAATGCATGCGTATTAGCCCGAGCCACACATTCGGTGTGATAAACCATTTGTTCAACGGTAACTGGCGTTGTGCTGGAGTGGCCTTGAATTACATTGCCTAATGAATCACCAATCAGGATAGTCTCGACCCCGCAGCGATTGAGCAATGCTGACATGGTCGAGTCATATGCGGTGAGCATAGTAATTTTCTCTCGCTCAGAATGCATAGCGAGTAGATTGGTGATGGTGATTGGCTTATCGCCTTGTAAGTAACCCATGGCGAGAGTTTAATGAATTAATGCGACGCTGGGCTATAAACAGCTTTTTCCCCGCAATTACAGTTCCTGCAGGGGAGTTTTTCAATTTTTTGGTCAGCTACTTTGGGTAAATAGTGCTTCAGCGCACCTAGATTTGGTAAAAAGAAATCAGGGGCTATTTCTAATAGTGGGAGCAGCACAAAAGAGCGCTCAACCATTCTGGGATGAGGCAGCATCAACTCAGTTTCGTTTTGAGTAACGCCCTCAAAAGATAGAATATCTAGATCAAGCGTACGTGGCGCATTTGAGTAGGGACGCTCTCTGCCAAACTCTTTTTCAATCACTTGGCAGACATGGAGAAGGCCGTAAGGGGTGAGTTCGGTTTCGATTTCAATGACTGCATTGATGTAGTCGTCACCAGTAGCCTCTAATGGTGCGCTTTGATAAAAGCAACTTTTGGCAAGAATTTGTAATTCAGAGCGCAATGCGAGACAAACAATCGCGTCAGTAATGATCTGACGTGTGTCGCCGATATTCCCACCAAATCCGATAAAAGCTCGTGCCATACGACTCCAAACTAGAGATAGAACTACTTTACTGAAATTTCTCTAAGTTTGCTTAAGCTGCTTCAGGTTCGGGGGATGAGTCAGATTTAGGTTTTCTGCGACGACGTCGTTTAGTAGGAGAGCCTGCGCTACTGCCTAGTTCTGTCTTAGCGGCAGCCATCAGGGCTTCTTGTCCAGCTGGATCGGCGGCAATGAAATCCGTCCACCATTTACCAATACTGGGGTTTTGCTCGCCGGTAGCGCAGCGCAGGAGCATAAAGTCATACCCAGCCCTAAAGCGGGGGGATTCGATGAGACGGTAGGGGTAGCGCCCCACCCGTTTTTCAAAGCGTGGTTGCATTGACCAAATCTCACACATATCAGTCTCAAAACGCCGTTGAATCGTCATGCCACTACTTTGGGTCGCGATCGTATCGTCCATCGCGCTATTTAGTGCGGCAATATTGGAGACCCCTTTAGCAATATTGGCTTTCCAGTTTTTGAGCAGATCGGGCCAAAGCAAAGTAGCAAATAGAAATCCAGCAGAAACACTTTTGCCCGCTTGAATGCGTTCGTCAGTATTGGCCAATGCCAGCTTCACAAAATCATTTGCATCCTTAGAGCCTTCTCCACTATCCAAAATATGATCCAGTAGGGGCAGGAGGCCATGATGAAGCCCCGCATCTCTCAAGCCCTGGATTGCAGCCCAGGAATATCCGGACATGAGTAATTTGAGAATTTCATCAAAGAGTCTGGCTGATGGCACATCTTGTAAAAGATTGCTAAGTTTGGCAATGGGCGCGCGTGTTGCAGTATCTAAAGTAAATCCAGTTTTGGCAGCAAAGCGAATGGCTCTGAGCATCCGTATTGGATCTTCGCGATACCGTTTTGCAGGATCACCAATCATACGCAAAGTTTTCTTTTGCATATCAGCCATGCCACCGTGGTAGTCGAGAACGGTCTCGCTAGACGGGTCGTAATACATTGCGTTGATCGTGAAATCCCTTCTGGCAGCATCTTCACCTTGTGAGCCCCAGACGTTATCACGCAATATCCGACCACTTTCGGCCACATGGTCGCCGGCATTATCTAGTAAGGCTCTAAAGGTAGAGACTTCAATAATTTCAGGATGGCCTTTACCAAAGAAAGTCACATGCACAATCTGAAAGCGACGGCCAATCAGGCGCGCTTTACGGAACAGTCTTTGCACTTGATCTGGCGTTGCATTGGTTGCAACGTCAAAATCTTTTGGGCCAATTCCTAAAGCAAGATCGCGGACTGCACCACCTACAATAAAGGCCTCAAATCCAGCCTGTTGAAGTGTATGCGTTACTTTCACGGCATTCTTTGAGAGCAAATGCGGATCAATACGATGGGCTTTTTTTGGAATACGTTTTGGCGCTCCAGTGTGATTCGCTTGCGTATGCTTGACCATAGGGTCGCGCCGCAAGATACGTTTGATGAATTTAGTAATCATGCAAACAGTTCAAGGATGGGCCAATGACGTTGATGAGCCTCATTGCGAAGACGTTCATCTGGATTGGTAGCAACAGGATTGCTGACTTCTTCCAGCAAAGGAAGATCATTCATGGAATCGGAGTAGAAATAGCTGCGCGGCATCTGATCAAAAGAGAGGTTTTGGGCTGTCAGCCAATCATGCAAATTGCGTACCTTACCTTCCCGAAAATTGGGGATACCCTTTACCTGGCCTGTGTAATTAGCTAAAGGGTCATTATTAATAGTGGCCGGTTCTGTTGCAATCAGGTGTTCAATACCAAAACTTTCCACAATCGGGCGCGTCACGAAACTATTCGTTGCGGTAATAACGCAGCAAAGATCCCCAGCGTCTTGATGACGCTTGACCAAGTCGAGTGCTTGTTGACGTAGTTGACCATGAATCACTTCTTTCATGAAAGCATCATGCCAGTCTTTGAGTTGGGCGCGTGAATGCTCAGAAAGCGGCTTTAAGGCAAAGCGCAGAAATGCATGAATATCAAGCTTGCCATCTTTATAGTCCTGATAAAAGCGCTCATTTTGTTTGGCGTAATGCTCGCTATCGACTACACCGATGCGTGCCAAAAACTGCCCCCACTCATAATCGCTATCGCAGGGTAGGAGGGTGTAATCTAAATCGAAAAGGGCTAACTGAGTCACAAATTGAATATCAAGTAAATTATTTTGGGTGTAAAAGTTCGCGCACAAGGGGCAAGGTTACAGCACGTTTTGTTTCTAGTGAATACGCATCCAAAGCATCAATCAAGGCCATTAAATTGGGCATATCGCGATAAAAACGATTTAGCAACCAAGGCAATACGTCTGGGGATAGGACCAATCCTCGGGCCTTAGCGGCTTGCTCTAAGGCTTGTATTTTCTCACCATCATCTAAAAGTTGTGTTTGAAAGACCAAACCCCATCCTAGGCGGGTTCGAAGGTCTTCGCGCAGCTCCAAACTGGCTGGCGCAGCCTTCCCAGCCATGAAGATGTGGATATTTTTACCTGCTTGAACCTCGTTGAGAATGCGAAACAGCGCGCCTACTAAGCGCTCATCTAAAGCGTCTACATCATCGACAGCAATGACCGAGGGCGCATCAGTTTTCGCTAGGGCACCTATTTTTTCTTCAAGACGAACCCAGGAGATAGGCTCTTTAGGATTAAGAAAAAAAGATTCAATACCGATATTTTCAGCAGCATTTGTCATTGCCTCAAGCAAATGGGTGCGCCCAGATCCTTTTGGGCCCCACCAATAAATCCAGCGATGATTCAGTGGATTGCTAATTTGATTGATGACATTCCCTTGCCAGCCTTTACAAAGATTTTGCAAAGCAGACAGTAGCGCCAAATCTTTGCTAGGCAAGTAATTATCGAGACTGGCTTTGGGGGTATGACTGAGGTCTAAAGCAAACTGTCTTGGAAGCGGGGGTGTATTCATTACTGCGTAATTATTTTTGATACCAAGAGCTTTGTGTATACACGGACCAAAGATACTGAACCAAGACTAAACTCACGGCGCTAATTGGTAATGCCAGTAGTACACCGAAAAAGCCAAATAGTTTTCCAAATAATAGTAAAGCAAATAACACTGCAACTGGGTGAAGACCAATGCGCTCACCTACTAGACGGGGCGTGAGCACAAAGCCTTCTAGGAATTGGCCAAGACCATATAAGGCAAGTACGGCAATCATTTCATATTGAGGACCGAATTGCAGCAAGGCTGACAAAATAGCGAGAGAAAATCCCAAAGCAATACCAATATAGGGAATCACAATCATGAGCGCAGTAAAGATGCCTAAAGCTACTGCACCTTGAATGCCAATGAGGCTTAAACCAATGCTATAGAAAACAGACATGATAGAAATTACAATAATCATGCCGTTTAAATATTGCGAGAGTAAGCCATCGGTATGCATTGCAAGGTGGTGAATGGTTTCTTGGGCGCGCAATGGAAACATTCTTTTGATAATCCCAAAAAAGTGATCCCAGTCGATGAGCAAATAGAACATCACAAAAATAATCAAAACAGAATTTACAAAAGCTGCAATTACTGAGCTGCCAGACATGAGAACAGTTTCAAAAGTGCTGGCCATGAGGGCATCAGCGTTATCGCTAATATGGGTTGAAATTTTTTGAGAGGCGGCTGTTTTTAAGGCTCCCCAATCAAGGTCAATATGAAATTCAGCTAATTTAGGCCCGAGCCATGCTTGCGTGTTTTGAATCCACCCAGGCAATTGCGCCTTAATTAAAGGCAGTTCGGTTTTGAGGAGGCCGATAAAGAGGGCCAAAATTGCAATCAGGACACCCAAGCCCAAGACTACAGTCAGAAGAGCTGCTAATGAGCTTGGCAGGCGACGCCTTCCCAGCCATAGAAAAGCGGGCCTTAGGATGTAGGCCAGAATAAAGGCAGTCAGAAAAGGGGTAAAAATTTCAGCCATTACAAGTAATCCTCTAGAATTCAATGATTCTACTGACCAAGTGACATTTTTCACCAATATTCCGACTCTGACATGACTTCATCTACTAATTCCCCATCAAAAGGCCTTTCTTACCGCGATGCTGGCGTCGATATTGACGCTGGGGATGATTTAGTCGACCGCATTAAGCCTCTGGCTAAGAAAACTATGCGCGAGGGTGTTTTGGCGGGAATCGGTGGATTTGGAGCCCTTTTTGAGGTTCCTAAGCGCTATCAGGAACCTGTTTTGGTGGCCGGCACCGATGGTGTGGGTACCAAGCTACGTTTAGCCTTTGAATGGAATCGCCATGACACCATTGGTCAAGATTTAGTTGCGATGAGTGTGAACGATATTTTGGTTCAAGGTGCAGAGCCTCTCTTTTTCTTGGATTACTTTGCTTGCGGCAAGCTCACTGTCGATACTGCAGCGACTGTTGTTGGCGGCATTGCTAAGGGTTGCGAATTATCTGGCTGTGCTCTGATCGGTGGTGAAACTGCCGAGATGCCTGGCATGTATCCACCAGGTGAATATGATTTGGCTGGATTTGCAGTTGGCGCGGTGGAAAAATCCAAAATCATTACTGGTAATACGATTGTTCCTGGCGATGTTGTATTGGCCATTGCTTCGAGTGGTGCCCATTCTAATGGCTACTCTTTAGTGCGCAAAATTATTGAGCGCGTAGGCGCAAAACCCAGCGATGATTTAGGTGGTCGACCTCTGGGTGATGTGGTGATGGCTCCAACTGAGATTTATGTAAAGCCCCTTTTGAAGCTGATTTCTGAAATTGATGTCAAGGGCATGGCTCACATTACTGGCGGTGGTCTAGTCGACAACGTGCCTCGTGTTCTTCCAGAAAATACCCAAGCGGTATTGCATCGCGATAGCTGGCAGATGCCAGAACTCTTCCGTTGGTTGCAAATGAAGGGTGGCGTTGCCGATGCAGAAATGGTTCGTGTATTTAATTGCGGCATTGGTATGGTGGTAATTGTTTCCCCAGCTCAAGCAGACACTGCAATTAAATCACTGAGCGCACAAGGCTTAAAAGCGTGGACCGTTGGTGAAGTAGTCGAGCGTCCAAAGGATGCCCCACAAACCATCGTTATCTAAAACGATCAGCGTTTTATTTCTTTAAAGTGCTTTTGCAGTAATCCAATGCTGCCTTGAACTCTTCTGGTTTGAATGGGTCAAAGGTTTTTCTGCCAGCGATTGCACGTAACCAAGTTAATTGTCTTTTACCTAACTGCCTAGTAGCTGCTAAAGCTTTGTAGCGCATCTGATCAAAGTCAATTTGATTGTCTAAAAACTCCCATGCCTGTCGATAACCCACTGAACGAATTGCTGGTAAGTCTGCGTGCAAGTTAGGATTGGTGCGCAAGGTTTTGACCTCGTCCATAAATCCAGCAGCCAGCATTTCATCAAAACGTTTTTCTAGATTGGCATGAAGTCTTGCACGATCGCTAGGCTCAAGAGAAACTAAATCGATCCAAGCTGGAATACTTGAGCCCTCTCTACCGTCCTCACTGGGTGAATCAGCCAGTAATGTAGACATGGGTTTGCCAGTGATCTGAAATACCTCTAAAGCACGTTGCACTCGTTGTGAATCATTGGGCTTTAAGCGTGCGGCCGTTTCTGGATCCACGATAGAAAGTTTTTCATGCATCGCTGGCCAGCCAATGACCTTACCCTCCTCATCTAGCCGCGCACGAATTTCTGGGTTGGCTGGTGGCAAGGAGGAGAGCCCATGCGCCCAAGCACGCCAATACAACATCGTGCCCCCAACAACGATAGGAACATTTCCTCTGCTGCGAATTTCTTCACAGAGGCGTTTTGCATCTTTCGCAAAGCGTGCAGCCGAGTAGACCTCGGTAGGCTCCAAGATATCAATGAGATGATGGGTGACAGACACCTGTTCTATCTTTGTCGGTTTTGCACTTCCAATATCTAAACCGCGATAAACCAATACTGAATCCATGCTGATGAGTTCGATGGTCATGCCAATAGATTTGGCATGCTCGGCCAGCAGCATAGCGAGATGAGTTTTGCCTGCACCAGTGGGGCCAACAATACAAAGTGCCGGCCTAGTCTCTGGAACATGCATGTGCTGAATGTAGGGTTCAGTTTGCATGCCTGATTATAAGAGCCTGTTAAGATGCGCATCAAGCCAATGTTTGGAGTGCCAGTGGATGGATACCCTTTTACAACTCAGTGATTTATTTCTGCATATTGACCGTCATTTAGATGTAGTCATTGCACAATATGGCCCTTGGGCTTATGGCTTGCTATTTGCAATCGTGTTTGCTGAAACAGGTTTAGTAATTGCTCCATTTTTACCAGGCGACTCCCTTCTATTCATTGCCGGGGCTTATTGCGCTACTGAGCATTTCAATATCTGGACCTTATGCATTGGATTATTTATTGCTGCAGTGGCGGGTAATACCGTCAATTACTTTATTGGCCGCTGGATTGGTAAAAGAGTATTTAGTAGTCAATCACGCTGGATTGATCAGCGGGCCTTACTGAAGACTCACGAATTCTATGAGAAACATGGTGGTAAGACCATTATCTTGGCGCGCTTCCTACCGATTTTTCGAACCTTTGCGCCCTTTATTGCGGGCGTATCAGAAATGAACTTCTCGCGCTTTCAGTTTTTCAATGTCACTGGTGCTGCGCTGTGGGTATTTGGTTTGGTCATTGCCGGATATTTTTTTGGCAACATCCCTATTATTCGTCAAAACTTAAATGTGATCGTATTGATTGGCATTGGCGCTGCAGCCATTCCAGTCGTCTTTGCCGCGCTCTACAAAATTTTTCAACGTAAGCAATAGCAATTGCTATTTTTGGCTAAGTTTTAATGAAACTTAGCCTGACTCTCTAGCGTAGCAATATGTTCACGGATATCGCTCGCATCTTCTGCTTCTGGGGATTCACTGAGATAGCGATGCATATCTGCGATTGCGGGGCGTAAATATTCCAGTTGAGCAAAGATCAGCCCACGATCACGTACCTCTTCAATCGAGTTTGGTAGCAAAATCACTAAGCGCTCTTGAATCCCAAGTAGACGCTCCCAGCGCTCATCTTCTGAGTAAATCATTTTCAGATTTCGCAGGAAACGAGACAAGATTTCACGTGGGTTAGAGGCCCGCAGGAAGATGTTTAGAGGCAGGCTCAATTCTCCGCGGTAGCCCTTGGCGTCTAGGTAGGGGTCAAGCATCTCTTGGAGTTGATTCTTGGAAAGTGATTCACCAGTGAGTGGGTCCATGATGATTTCACCTTGTTGCAAGGAGATGCGCATCATGAAGTGGTTTGGAAATGAAACGCCGCGAATCTTTAGACCAATTTGTTGGCCCAATTCCATCATTAAAATCGCGAGTGAAATCGGAATACCTCTGCGATTCTCAAGCACATAGTGCAAGTAAGAATTCTCGGGCGCATAAAAATCATTTGGGTTTGGTCCAAAACCTAACTCGGTATAAAAGAAATTCTTCAGAATTTGCAAACGCTGAATTTGGGGTGTATCTGGAGTAATTCGGGATTTCAGCTTATTACCCATTTGATCCAGTTGATCGAGGACACTTTGAACATCTAAATCTGGATACGCATGTTGTGCAACAGCGATCGCCGCTTCCGTTAGCGGTAAGTGTTCGTCTTCAGCAACTAAAGAAGTGAAATAGTCGAGTTGTTGTGTTGGCATAAGTCCTATTTTGCATGACGCAAGAATTTTTGCCAGCGAATTCCAACTAGACCAAGGGCGCCAAAGTAAACCATGGCAGCGGCGACCAACCATACCGCCAGAAGACCAATACGGGTCCAAGGCTCTGCCTGAAGGGCGATCCAATTATGGGCGCCAGCAGCATAAAAAAGGATCGCAGAGAAGGGGATGAGGGCTAAAAATAGCTGCCCAAGGTATTTTGCCCAAGTCGAGTTAGGCAGGGCGCCCCGCTGATGAAGGCCAATCCATAGGAGGGCAGCATTGAGGCAGGCTCCAGCGCCAACAGAAAGTGCAAGACCTGCATGTCCAAACCAAGGTACAAAAACCAAGTTAGCCAGTTGGGTCGCAACAAGTACCAGCAAACCAATCTTGACCGGGGTCCGAATATCCTGGCGTGAATAAAAACCCGGCGCCAAAATCTTTACCAAGATAAGTCCAATCAGCCCAACGCCATAGGCTGCCAATGCGCGCTGTGTCATCAAAACATCGAGCGCATTAAATTTGCCATAGTGATACAACACTGCTGCAAGCGGTTCACCAAAAATAAAGAGTGCAATTGCACAGGGCGCTGCCAACAAAAATGTCAGCTGTAATCCCCAGATGAGTAATTCACCAGCGTGAGTTAAGTCATTTTTGGCATTGGCTTTACTTAAGCTGGGCAGAAGCACGGTACCTAAAGCGACGCCTAGCAGAGCCGTAGGAAATTCCATTAGGCGATCGGCATAGGAAAGCCAAGACACGCTTCCTGTTTGTAAGCGTGATGCGATATTGGTATTGATGATGAGTGAGATTTGCGCAACAGACACAGCAAAGACTGCCGGCCCCATCAGTTTCAAAACCCGTTTTGCTTCTGGATTTGCAATGGCAGATTTGATGGCGCCAGGTAATAAACCAATTCGCGGCAAAAGTCCTATACGAGAAAGTGCTGGAATCTGAAGCGCTAATTGCAAGACCCCACCCAAGAGCACTCCAATACTCAGTGCGTAGATTGGTTGCTCTAGATGGGGCGCCAAAAATAGTGCACTTCCGATTAAGGCCAGGTTCAATAAAACGGGAGTAAAGGCTGGGATAGCAAAACGCTGGAAAGTATTCAGAATTCCCGCCGATAGTGAAACTAGGGAAATCAGCCCAATATAGGGAAACATGATGCGGGTCATCACAACGCTGGCCTCATAGGCTGGCCCCCCACTAAATCCGGTTGCAATCACCAGAATAAGCAAGGGGGCGCCGATGACGCCGAGCAATACCGTGAGCAGTAAAGTCCAAAATAAGAGGGTGGCGACCGCATTAACGAGGATTTGAGCCTGTTTTTGATCCCCATCCTTGGAGATTTCTCCCAAAATGGGGACAAAAGCCTGAGAAAAGGCCCCTTCAGCGAATAAACGACGCAGTAAATTGGGTATCCTGAAAGCCACATTAAAGGCGTCTGTCCACTCTGAGGCCCCGAAACTACGGGCAATCAGGGTCTCCCGAAGTAGCCCGGTAATACGGGACAGCATGGTGAGGGAGCTCACCTTGGCGGCAGCAGAAAGCAGGTTCATGAGCCGATTTTCACCTATTT
>CANFRA010000034.1 GCA_947449305.1 Burkholderiaceae bacterium | reverse complement strand
TTAGCGCCATGAGCCTCCCTAGACCCTGATAAGCAGCCCATGAATACCGAGAAATCCCAATTACTACGCTGGGTTCTAGTTGAAACCAGTCATCCCGGCAATATTGGATCGGCAGCGCGAGCCCTAAAAACGATGGGCTTTGGTGATCTGCGTCTGATTAACCCAAAAATTAAGAATGTGGCTAGAGAGTCAGAAGCCATTGCTTTGGCCAGTGGCGCAGTTGATGTCTTAGAGTCATCCCAAGAATCAGACTCTTTAGCCTTGGCAGTTCAAGGATGCTCTTTAGTGCTTGGCCTAACTAGCCGAGACCGGGAATTTGGTCCGCCAGCTACAGACTGGGTATCCGCTCGAGCCCTCATACAGGAAACTGTGGCCAACCATGGAAGGGTCGCTTTAGTCTTTGGGCCAGAGCGAACAGGTCTAGACAACGATCACCTGTCTTTATGCACCCATAGGGTTTGGTTAGATGCCAACCCTAAATACCCTTCTCTTAATTTGGCCCAAGCCCTCATGGTCTGTGCCTACACCCTCAGAGAGGGTCTGAGTGAGGCCGATAAGCCCGAAATGATGGTAAATCGGGAAGAATTGGCACAATTGGCTGATCCTGCAGCAATTGCAGCAATGCTTGATCATTGGCGCGAAGGCCTGCAAGCCATAGGCTATCTAGACCCAAACCATCCCAAAAAACTCATGTCCCGCTTACAGGCCCTATTTGCACGCAGCCGACTTCACAAAGAAGAAATTGATCTTTTGCGTGGGATTGCCAAACAGATGCTCCTGAGAAAATAAGCGCATCCCGTTAAAATCAAACCATGTCTAGTTCACTATTCGACCAAGTCGACTCCATTATTGCCAGAGACCCCGCCGCAAGAAACCGCCTTGAGGTCATTACTTGCTACCAGGGCCTGCATGCCGTTTGGCTGCATCGCATCTCTCACTTTTTATGGAGTATTGGTCTCAAGTGGATAGCGCGTGTCTTATCCATGATCTCTCGATTTATTACCGGCATTGAAATTCATCCGGGTGCAAAGATTGGTCGCCGTGTATTTTTAGATCACGGTCTTGGCATTGTCATTGGCGAGACTACTGAAATCGGTGATGACTGCACAATTTATCAAGGCGTGACCTTAGGTGGAACTTCGCTTTATAAAGGCGTTAAACGCCATCCCACTCTGGGAAAAGGTGTTGTTGTGAGCGCTGGCGCAAAAGTACTTGGTGGATTTACTGTTGGCGACGGTGCACGTGTTGGATCAAACGCAGTAGTCTTAAAAGAAATCCCAGCGGGTGCTACTGCTGTCGGAATACCTGCACGTATCCTGCACCCAGATTTGCCACAAAGTGCTGACAGCAAAACAAAAGAATATTTTTCTGCTTATGGCGTCACGCCAAATGTTGATGATCCAGTATCAATGGCGCTCAAGGGCTTGATTGATGCAACGATTGAACAAGAAGCAAAAATTGCTGCGCTAGAAAAAGCATTGGCAAAGCTTAGTAACACCCCTACCGATGCCTCGGGCTCTAGTGATACCAAGCGGGACTTAGATGCCATTAAAGAATGGCTTAAAGAGTAAATACGGTAATGTATTTAATGAAGTGTGCGTGGGTTAGGACTGATTGAGCCTAAGGCAGTTCCTGAAAACGCCTCCTCATCTTCATCATCCCCATCGTCATTTGGCATTCCAAAAGTAAAACTCTCGCCACCTTTTGGATGGCGATTTTGGATCTCATCTTCTGTAGCAGTGCGGATGTCTTCAACCTGTACCCAAAAACGCAATGCCATTCCTGCTAAGGGATGATTACCATCTAGCACTACTTGATTATCCGCAACATCAGTCACTGTATAAATGAGTGGCTCATCATCGGAATCAGGCTCCTCCGCTACATCTGATTCTTCATCAGCATCTGGTATGCCTTCGAATTGCATACCCACTTCAAGTGGCTCTGGAAAACGTGTACGTGGCTCAATCTTCAGAAGCTCAGGGTCATACTCACCAAAAGCCTCGCTTGGCTCAAGCTGAATAGTTGCTTCATAACCAATATCCTGGCCATCCAAAAGAGTTTCTATTTTTGGGAAAGTCCCCTCATAACCACCGTGCAGGTATACCATCGGAGAATCTGGTTCTTCAATGACATTATTTTGAGCATCAGTTAACTTGTAGCGAAGGGATACGATGGTATTTTTTTCAATCTTCATGCGAAATCTGTCGAACATTCGTTTTTAATGAGTTTTTGCTAAGCTTTTACTTTATGACTTCATTTTACTTGAGCAAACCCTATCAGCCTCCCCAGGCCCCTCAAAATCTGCCCCTAAATGAGCCCTGGGCATTATTTGGGGGGATTAGTCCCAAATTGTTCATGGAGAGGTATTGGCACAAAAAACCGCTATTAGTCCGTGGAGCTATTCCTGCATTTAGTCTTGCTACGCAAAATAGGGAGGGTTTGGATAGCCCGATTTCAGCAAGTGAACTGATTCAACTTGCCAGCCAAGATAGTGTTGAATCGAGACTCATTAAAGCAAACCCATGGAGCTTTGATACAGGCCCATTTACAAAAAAATCTATTCCAGCATTAAGCAAGCCTAATTGGACGCTACTACTTCAAGGAATGGAAGCTCATCACCCGGCTGCTGCAAAAATCCTCTCCTGGTTTCGCTTTATCCCAGATGCACGTCTGGATGATTTAATGATTAGCATTGCCGGAATTGGTGGTGGCGTTGGCCCTCACTTTGATTCTTATGATGTTTTTTTAATTCAGATGTCTGGCAGAAGACGTTGGCAAATATCCCAGCAAAAGGATTTAAGTTTGAGCCCCAATCTACCGCTCAAAATTTTGCAGCACTTTAAGCCTGAGTATGACTGGGTCTTAGAGCCAGGCGATATGCTTTACTTGCCGCCACATATTGCTCACGATGGTGTTGCCCTCGATGCAGGTTGTCAAACTTGGTCCGTTGGCTTTAGGTCTCCCAGCTTTAAAGAATTACTACAAGAAGGTTTATGGCGCTTAGCCGAATCCCTGGAAGATATTCCAGAACTTGAGCGCAAATTTGCTGATCCGCTGCAAAAAGCAAGCCTGAATGCCGAGCAACTTCCAGAGGAACTCATTGAGCAAATCACAGTTAAGCTTCGTGAGTTGAAATTGGATCAAGTAGATCGTTTTTTACCTGGCATCACAGCCTATCTATCTGAACCTAAACAGCAGGCTTTTTTTGAGGGTCCAACAACCCCCTTAAACGCTAGCCGCTTTAGTAAGCAACTTGGCTCAATGAGACTTATACCGAACCCCCAAACACGCATTCTGAGCCTTGGCAAAGAAGTCTTTTGTAATGGGGAGAATATGAGCCAAGGTCAGCCTAAGGATATTGCGCAAGCTTGGCGAACCCTTTCAGCCAAAAAAGCACTCTTAGACACGAAACTGCAGGCCAGCGCTCAGAGCAGTCTTTATCAGGCCTACCTGGCTGGCTGGCTAGTTTTTGAGAGTTCAAGGTCAGGATAGATATAATCTGTACTGGAAATCACCTAGGGGCAATCCCTAGGAATTTTCATCACAATTACAGGTAATTGTTGTTTAATTTTTTAGAGGGAATCACAAATGAAGAAGTCACTCGTATTCGTTGCAATGTTAGCTATCGCTTTGGCCGCTTGCGGTAAAAAAGAACAAGCAAAACCTGCTGAAGCTCCTGCTGCAGCTCCAGCTGCTCCTGCTGCTGAAGCTCCTGCTGCTGCTCCAGCTGCTCCAGCCGCTCCTGCTGCTGACGCTAAGAAGTAATCTGCTTCTGGATGAAAAAAAGCCGCTCTAGAGCGGCTTTTTTGTTGCTTCAAATTCTCTATTTGACTAACTGATCATTAAGCAAGGTCAACAATTGAATGCCAGCTGGGGTATTCTCTGGCTTACCGTCGGCATCTTGGACATAGACGTTAGCTGAATTCTCACCAGTACTCTTGACGATTACTTGATACTTCTTAGCCTGTAATTTTGAATCATCTTTACTACTGAAGAGATTTGAGAAGAAGCCTTTTTTATCGCTAACATCTTTAGAATTTACATAACGGACATAGTACACACCGTTAGAACGATTGCGATCTTCGACCGTAAAGTTAGAGCGATCTAAGGCCAAACCTACATCGCGCCAAGAGCGATCAAAACCGGCGCTCAATTCAATATAGCCCCGATTATTAGCTTCTTGTACAAATTTTGCTTTTGGAGTCTTCGGGCCTAAGGGGGCTGCCACAGCTGCCTTAGCCTGTTCTTGAGTCATCCCGAGACGCTCCATTAAGCGCGCTAAAAATACAGCCTCTAATTCGGGATCGTTAGGGCGGCTAGTCCATATAGTGTAGATACAAGAACCCGACGCATCAGTCATACACTTTTCGAGGGCGCCTTTTTGCGTGATGTAAATCTCTGTCTCACCAGGCTTGCCTACCTCCAGACGCGTTTTATATTTATCGCGCTCACCAGTGTCATAAATTGAATCTAATACGCTACCAAGAGCTGAGCGAATAAAGTCTTGGGGAATTTTGGCGCGGTTTTCTGCCCAATCAGTTTCCATGATGCCAGTAGATGGTGAATCAACCACTAGCAAGAAACCATTTTCCTGCCAAAAATCCTTCACCTGCGGATATAACTCTGTGGCTGGCTTTTCAACTACTAACCAACGACGCTCACCATCTCGTGCAATACGCATGCCAGGAATGCCGGTCATAACATTGTTGCGCATCTGAACTGATTTTTTCATTGCCGCGTTATATTCGGACATTGTTGCAGTGCCGTCTTGAACGATATAACGACGATCTGCTTGAGCGGTAATTAAATCCGGTGGATAAGATAAATTAGGGCCACGCACCGCTCCGGTAGACTTGTAATCGACAGTATCGCTACTAGTCATCGATTTACATGCTGTTAAGGCAATCGTGCCTATGATCACAAGACCAAGAATCGCCAAGTAGCGGCGAAGAAGTTGCATCAAATTCATCATATCAAGTCAGCCTGTTTTAATGCCGCCTTCAAGGACTCACGCAAAGAAGCACTTAAAGGGGTTAACGGCAAGCGAATGCCCGCAGTGATCTTACCCATTTCATAAAGAGCCCATTTCACTGGGATTGGGTTTGCTTCTGTAAACATCGCCTTGTGTACTGCTAGCAATTTGTATTGAATCTCGCGGGTTTTTTTCACATCATCAGACATCGCTGCAACACATAACTCATGCATCAAGCGTGGCGCAACATTGGCTGTTACTGAAATATTGCCCTTGCCACCCATGAGCATCAACATTGCAGCTGTTAAATCATCGCCAGAAAATACTGAAAAATCACCATGGCCTGAACGTTTTAGGTCCGCAATCAACAAAGTGCCGCGCTCCAAGCTTCCAGTTGCATCCTTAATACCAATAATTCCTGGAACACCCGCTAAACGCACAACCGTATCGCCGGCCAAATCAGCGACTGTTCGACCAGGAACGTTATATAAAATGACCGGGAGGTCAACTGACTCTGCAATCTTTTTGAAGTGGGCATACATACCCTCTTGTGTTGGCTTGTTGTAGTAAGGAACAACCTGCAAGCTAGCATCAGCGCCTACTTTTTTGGCGAACTGGGTTAATTCAATAGCCTCAATCGTAGAATTTCCACCGGTTCCTGCAATCACAGGAATACGACCAGCAATTTGTTCTACCGCAACACGAATTAATTCACAGTGCTCCTCTACGGAGACCGTTGGAGATTCACCGCTAGTACCAACAATAACGATGCCATCAGAACCTTCGGCTACATGCCAATCTAGCAAAGAGCGTAAGCCAGGGTAATCCAAGCCGCCATCTTCATGCATCGGCGTAACGATGGCAGGCATGCTGCCAGCAATGGTCTTTTTACTGCCTTTAGATTGAACTGTATTTGTCACCGAATATGCACCGATATGGACTGTCTCAAGCTTGAAATTGTAACGGAATGTGGTCTTTTAACGCCCCTTTTACGGCACAAAGGCGCTGAACCATTGCTGGTTTGGGCTCATCCACATAAATATCCTCAAATGCAAGGACTTTCAGGCTATGGCGAGCGGCAAAAGCCAATAATTCCCCAGGATTTAAGAGGAAATTAGGATTTGATGGTTTACCGAACTTTTCATTACCCAGGGCAAAAGTTTCATAAATCAGAACCCCGCCCTCTTCCAGTAGTTCAGGCAAACGATCCAAATGAGGACGATATAGGTAATTGGTCACCACAATGCCGCCAAACTTTGACCCAGATAGAGGCCAAGCATCTTCCTCCAGATTGAGACATTTTGGAGTAATGGCGGAAGAATGTCCGCTCTGAATTGCTGAGATATCTTGGTCCACGGCTAACACTGAATGACCCAGATGAGCCAATAACTGAGAATGACGCCCGGCACCGCAGGCAAGATCAAGCACTGCAGCACCCTTGGGAATCAGTGGGACAAAACGCACCACCCAAGAAGATGGTTTCACAATTGAATCGTGCGAACCAGGCAAACCAAGCGCCTTAATCGTAGTCAAGACCCATCGCTTCTCGGACCTCACGCATCGTTTCTTGAGCAACTTTACGAGCTTTGTCACCACCATCGGCAATGATGGATCGCAAAAGACTTGGATCATCCAAATACTTCTGCGCACGCTCAAACATCGGTTGCTGCTCTGCAAGAATGGCATCGATGACTGGCTGCTTACACTCAAGGCAACCAATGCCAGCTGATTTACAACCCTTGTCAACCCATTGTTTGGTTTCTTCATTGGAGTACACGACATGCAATTGCCATACTGGGCAGCGCGCAGGGTCGCCCACATCTGTTCTGCGGACACGGGCGGGGTCAGTTGGCATCGTGCGGATTTTTTTAATAACTTCTTCAGGTGCCTCGCGAATGCTAATCGTATTGCCATAAGACTTAGACATCTTTTGGCCATCAATGCCTGGCATGCGCGATGCTGCAGTTAACAATGCCTGTGGTTCAGGGAGAATAATTTTTCGTGAGCCTTCTAAGAAACCAAATAATCTCTCACGATCTGCCATGGATAGGCTTTGCGCTTCTTGCAGCAATGCTTTAGCTTGTTCCAATGCTTCGTCATCGCCACGCTCCTGAAACGCAACACGTAACTCGGTATACATTTTGGCGCGTTTACTACCTAATTTTTTTACAGCTTCTAAGGCTTTTTCTTCAAAGCCAGGTTCACGACCATATAAATAATTAAAGCGACGCGCCACTTCACGCGTCATTTCTACATGAGGTACTTGATCTTCGCCAACTGGTACATGTTGAGCGCGATAAATCAGGATGTCGGCAGCTTGTAGCAATGGATAGCCTAAGAAGCCGTAGGTTTGTAAATCTTTTTCTTTTAACTTTTCAATCTGGTCTTTATAGGTCGGCACCCGCTCAAGCCAGCCCAATGGGGTCCCCATGGCAAGCAGCAAAAAAAGTTCTGCATGCTCTGGGACCTTACTCTGAATAAATAAAGTTGCCTGATTTGGATCTACGCCTGCTGCCAACCAATCAATCACCATATCCCAAACAGATTGCTCAATCACATCAGGGGTTTCATAGTGAGTGGTGAGGGCATGCCAATCTGCGACAAAGAAAAAACAGGGATATTCAGATTGCAATCGCACCCAATTCTTGAGCACGCCATGGTAGTGGCCAAGATGCAAATTACCCGTAGGTCGCATACCGGAGAGAACACGTTCAGCAAACATCTTTATTCTTTATCTTTATCGTTAATGGATCAATGAAATGCAGACCATACCGGTGTCAGGTGGTCTGGTAAATGTGGCAAATTACCGAGGTCAATATGACTCTCATCGGGATCATGAAAGTCTGATCCTCGAGACGCCAAGAAACCATACTGCTGAGCAATCTTCCCAAAGGTTTGGTATTGGTCTGGGCTATGACTTCCGGTGATGACCTCAATTGCCAAACCGCCAATATCTTTAAAGTGCTTAAAGAGTTCATCCATCTGCATCGCATTGAGTCTGCTATAGCGTCCAGGATGGGCAATCACCGCAACTCCGCCAGCTGCCTTAATCCAAGCAACCGCATCATCTAATGTTGCCCACATATGCGGAACATAACCTGGCTTATCTTCAACCAGATAATTTTTAAATACCTGTTCAGTATCGCGGCAAATGCCTTGCTCTACCAAGAAACGTGCAAAGTGTGTTCTCGAAATCAACTGATCATTACCTGCGAAATGGAGCGCACCCTCATAAGCACCAGGAATGCCTACTTTCAATAATTGATCTGCCATGAGTTGAGCGCGATCTCCGCGACCCTCGCGCGTGCGACGGAGTCCCTCCAGAATTCCAATATGGTTAGCGTCAATGCCAAGGCCAACAATGTGAATGGTTTGTCCCATCCAAGTGACTGAAATTTCTACGCCAGCTAGGTAATCCATATTCAAAGCACTGGCAGCATCTCTGGCACGCTGCTGACCACCCAACTCATCATGGTCTGTTAGCGCCCATAAATTCACACCATTCAATTTGGCACGCTCTGCGAGCTGCTCAGGCGTCAAAGTGCCATCAGAGACCACTGAATGGCAATGCAAATCGGCGTTAATGGAAGAAAGGCTGCTCATAACCCTATTTTAGGTCAAGCTGGTATCAATTACCCGGCGCGGTGCATCTAGATAGTCACGGGACTGCATCTCAATGAGGCGAGATACCGTTCTGGAGAATTCTGCCGTAATTTGGCCCTCGGTATAGAGATCCGGGGCTGGAACCTCAGCAGAGATGATTAATTTGATTTTATGGTCATATAAGACATCAATGAGCCAAATAAAACGACGTGCTTCATTGGTCATCCTAGGGGGCATGTAAGGCACCCCAGAGACAATCACGGTATGAAACTGCTTGGCAATCTCAAGATAGTCATTTTGGGAGCGCGGGCCACAGCATAGCGTTTGAAAATCAAACCAAACCACTCCATTGGCCATATGCAAGGGCCTAAGCTCACGGGATTCAATATTCAAGACAGGCATGGCAACCTCCTTACGATTGCCTATCAATGTTTGAAATATTTGACCCAACTTCACCTGAGTTTCCGCACTGGCTGGCGTTAAATAGGCCTCAACTTGTGCCATCTGTATACGACGATAGTCATTTCCTGCATCAAGATTGAGAACGTCCAATCTTTCTTCGAGCAATTTGATTGCTGGCAACAATCGATCACGATGCAAGCCATTGGGATAGAGCTGATCTGGACGATAGTTTGATGTCATCACAAATTGCACACGATCTTCAAAGAGAGCACTTAAGAGGCGATATAAAATCATTGCATCAGCAATATCGTTGATATGGAACTCGTCAAAGCAGATCAAGCGAAAGCGCTGCGATATTCTTTTGGCAAGCTCGTCTAAAGGGTCTGCCATACCGGATAGCTCATGCAATTCACGATGAACCTCACGCATGAACTCATGAAAATGAATACGAATCTTTTTTTCTACCGGGGAGGCTGCATAAAAGCAATCCATTACAAAGGATTTACCACGCCCTACTCCGCCCCATAAATACAAACCTCGAGGCAGAACTGGCTTAAATAGCGCCTTCTTGAGATTGTTACTACGAATTTCTTTGTAAGCAATCCATTCATCTTCGCACTGCTGCAAACGCTCTACAGCACGAAGCTGCGCGGGATCGGTATGATACCCGCGCGTTTTTAACTCTTGTTGGTAGTACTCAATGGTTTTCAATTACATATTTAATGCGCGTTGGTCAGTCGCCAATGCTGCTTCACGCATGACTTCTGACAGACTTGGATGCGGATGACAGATGCGTGCAATATCCTCAGCTGCCGCTTTAAATTCCATTGCCACAGCAGCTTCAGCAATTAAATCTGAAGCATTTGCACCGATGATATGAACGCCCAGAATTTCATCTGTCTTAGCGTCAGCCAAGATTTTGACGAACCCATCAGCGCGACCCATGCCCAATGCACGGCCATTGGCGCCAAATGGAAATTGACCAGCCTTATAGGCAATACCAGCCTCTTTTAAGGCTTGCTCAGTCTTACCAACCCAAGCAATTTCAGGATCGGTATAAATCACCCAAGGAATGCAGTTGTAATCGATATGCGGCTTTTGGCCAGCAATCACTTCCGCCACCAATACACCCTCATCCTCTGCTTTGTGCGCCAACATCGGTCCGCGTACTACATCCCCAACGGCATACACGCCAGGTGCAGCAGTAGCGCAAGTGTGATCATCAACTGGAATAAAGCCTCGCTCATCCACCTTAAGACCAATCTTGTCTAATCCTAGCTTATCTGTGTTTGGAACGCGACCAACAGAAACGATCAAGCGATCGCACTCTAACTTAGTCGCCTTACCAGCGCTGTCAGTGTAGTTAACAACTACACCCTTCTTATCAGCCTTCACATCACCAATCTTCACACCCATATTGATATTCAAGCCCTGCTTCACAAATAACTTTTGGGCTTCTTTAGCAATCCCCATATCGCATGCGGCTAAGAAAGAGGGCAATGCCTCCAGTACTGTCACTTCTGATCCTAAGCGGCGCCATACAGAGCCAAGCTCTAAGCCGATTACACCAGCGCCAATGACGCCAAGCTTCTTAGGTGCAGAATCAAATTTAAGCGCGCCTTCGTTATCGCAGATCAAGACGTTATCAACTGTCAAGCCAGGCAAATGGCGGGCTTTAGAACCAGTCGCAATGATGACGTTCTTTGCACTAACAGTTAATTTGTCTTTACCATCAATCTTGATTTGATAGCCGTCAGCGCCTTTAGCCTCGAAGGAGGCATGGCCCTTTAGTAGTGTGATTTTATTTTTGCGAAAGAGGTACGCAATACCACCAGTCATCTTCGTAACAATGTCATCTTTACGAGCAACCATCTTTTTAGAATCAATACTGACAGATCCAACCTTAATGCCATGATCAGCAACATGATGCCCAATCTTCTCAAACTCTTCAGAAGAAGCTAGCAAAGCCTTCGACGGAATACAGCCCACGTTTAAGCACGTACCTCCTAAACGAGGTTCGCCCTTTGGATCATCGTAAGAACTCGATTCTGCACAGGCAACCTTGAAACCGAGTTGCGCTGCACGAATTGCGGCAATGTAGCCACCAGGGCCACCACCAATTACTACTACATCAAAAGCTTGGCTCATGTTCTCCCCTTCTTACAAATCAAGAAGAAGACGTGCTGGATCTTCCAAGGCATCCTTCATGGCAACCAAACCAAGCACAGCCTCGCGGCCATCAATGATGCGGTGGTCATATGACAAAGCAAGGTAGTTAATTGGGCGCACTACCACTTGGCCGTTTTCAACGACAGCACGGTCTTTAGTAGCGTGGATACCCAAAATGGCAGATTGTGGAGGGTTGATGATCGGCGTAGAGAGCATGGAGCCAAATACACCACCGTTAGAGATGGAGAACGTACCGCCAGTCAACTCTTCAATTGACAATTTACCTTCACGCGCTTTAAGTCCAAACTCGGCGATCTTCTTCTCAATGTCAGCCAAATTCATTTGGTCAACATCTCGCAGAATAGGCACTACCAAGCCGCGTGGTGAGCTTACGGCAATACCAATATCAAAGTAACCGTGGTACACGATGTCATTACCATCTACAGAGGCATTGAGTAATGGGAATTTCTTCAAAGCATGAGTTGCTGCTTTTACAAAGAAAGACATAAAGCCCAACTTCACGCCATGCGTTTTCTCAAACTGATCTTTGTATTTATTACGAAGCGCAATGACTGGAGCCATATTCACTTCATTAAATGTAGTCAATATGGCGTTATTTGCCTGTGACTCTAGCAACCGTTCAGCAATACGAGCACGCAAGCGACTCATTGGAACGCGCTCTTCTGGACGATCGCCCATTGGAATCGATGCAGTTGGGATGGCAGCGGATTTTGTACCGCCAGCGGCCGCATTTAAAGCATCACCTTTAGTGATCCGACCATCACGACCCGAGCCAGCTACTTGAGCAGCACTCAGATTATTTTCCGCCAAAATTTTTGCCGCCGAAGGGGCTGCTGCTACAGAAGAAGCTTTAGCCGCTGGAGCAGCTTTAGCAGGAGCTGCGGCTGGAGCAGACTTAGCAGCCACGGCAGTACTGTCAATCTTAGCGATTAATTGCTCAGCTACAACAGTGCCGCCGTCGGCTACTACAATTTCTGTAAGAACGCCAGCGGAAGGTGATGGCACTTCGAGAACGACTTTGTCAGTTTCAATTTCGATCAAGATCTCGTCTTGATCAACAGCATCGCCGACTTTCTTCTTCCACTGCAATAAAGTTGCCTCAGCAACTGATTCAGAGAGTTGTGGAACTTTAACTTCAAAAATAGCCATGATTAATCCTAGTTATATATGTTGAGGTGCGATAACGATTATTTCGTGATCACGTAACCTTTTAGATTGGCAAATGCCGCATTCAATAAAGACTTCTGCTGTTCTTGATGGAGATGAGCATATCCACAGGCAGGCGAAGCAGATGCAGGACGCCCTGCATAAGCTAACTTCATGCCATCAGACATATTCTCCAAAATATTATGTTGTACGAAGAACCAAGCACCTTGATTTTGTGGCTCATCTTGACACCACACAACCTCAGCAACCTTTGGATACTTCTTCAACTCAGCGGCAAGTGCTTTATGCGGGAAGGGATAAAGTTGCTCTAAGCGAATGATGGCAACGTCGGCAATCTTCTTCTCTGCACGCTGTTTCACAAGGTCGTAATACACCTTACCGGAACACATGACCAAACGGGTGACTTGTTTAGCATCAATAGTGTCATCACGCTCAGGCAATACTGTGTGAAACTTACCTTTAGTAAATTCCGATAAAGGGGAAGAAGCTTCTTTATTACGAAGTAATGATTTGGGTGTCATCAAGATCAGCGGTTTGCGGAACTGACGAATCATCTGGCGACGCAATACATGGAAGATCTGCGCTGCAGTAGTTGGCTGAATCACCTGCATATTAGTATCAGCACACAACTGCATGAAGCGCTCAAGACGGGCAGATGAATGCTCTGGGCCTTGACCCTCATATCCATGCGGCAACATCATGACCAAACCATTGGCGCGACCCCATTTCACCTCACCGGAGGCAATAAATTGATCGATCACCACTTGGGCACCATTAGCGAAGTCACCGAATTGTGCTTCCCAGATTGTTAAGGTGTTAGGTTCAGCTGAAGCGTAGCCGTACTCAAACCCGAGAACCGCCTCTTCAGACAAGATAGAGTCAATCACTAAAAAGGGTGCTTGATCTTTAGCAATATGGCGCAGCGGAATGTAAACACCGGTATCCCATTTCTCGCGATTTTGATTATGTAAAACCGCATGGCGATGGGTAAAGGTTCCGCGACCACTATCTTCACCAGATAAACGAACTGGGTAACCACTTGCGACCAAGGATGCGAATGCCATATGCTCGCCCATACCCCAGTCAATGTTTGTTTCACCACGCCCCATCGCTGCGCGATCATTTAATACCTTTTCAACTAGGGGGTGAACTTTAAAGCCTTCTCGCGCAGTAGAAACACGTTCAGCCAGGCGCTTCCACTCTGTCAAGGGAATGGCTGTGTCCGCTTCATCTGTCCATTTCTTATTCAAAAATGGAGCCCAATCCACTGCAAACTTGCCCTTGTAATTACTCAGGACTGGATCAGAGGTCTGTATACCGGCATCCATCGCAGCTCGGAAGTCCTTGACCATCTGATCTCCCGTACCAGCTGGCAATGTGCCTTCTGCCTCTAGCTTGTCTGCATATAACTTACGTGTGCCAGGATGAGTGGCAATAATTTTATACATCAAAGGCTGAGTCATCGAGGGTGTGTCTTGCTCGTTATGGCCCAGCTTTCTGAAGCAAACAATATCGATTGCCACATCTTTGTGGAACTGCGTACGAAACTCTATGGCTAATTGAGTTGCCAATACCACTGCCTCAGGATCGTCGCCGTTCACATGCAATACCGGTGCATCAATAATCTTCATGATGTCTGTGCAGTACAAGCTTGAACGCAAATCTCGTGGGTCAGAAGTCGTAAAACCAATTTGGTTATTGATCACAATGTGAACTGTGCCGCCGGTGGAGTACCCGCGCACCTCTGCCATCGACAAAGTCTCTTGCATGACTCCTTGGCCAGCAATTGCAGCATCACCATGAACTAGCACAGGCAATACTTGTTGCCCTAAAAGATCACCACGACGATCCATACGGGCCCGAGCTGAACCTTCTACTACGGGATTCACAATCTCCAAATGGGACGGATTGAACGCTAAAGAAACGTGGACTGGACCAGTTGGGGTAGAGATGTCACTAGAAAAACCTTGGTGGTACTTCACATCACCTGCAGGTAAAGTCTCGGGACCTTTGTGTTCAAACTCTGCAAATAAATCTTTTGGCATTTTGCCTAGAGTATTTACTAGGACATTCAGACGCCCACGGTGCGCCATACCAATGACGATTTCTTGAACCCCTTTGGCACCCGCTTGATGAATCAACTCATCCATGCAGGCGATGAAACTATCGCCGCCCTCAAGGGAGAAGCGTTTTTGACCAACATACTTGGCTTGCAGATAACGCTCTAGGCCTTCTGCCGCAGTAACGCGATCTAAAATTTGACGCTTTTTTTCTACATTAAATGCAGGTTTTGAGCGAACAGACTCTAACTTCTCTTGCCACCACTTCTTAATCTTTTGATCGGCGATGAACATATACTCTGCACCAATCGTGCCGCAGTACGTTTCACGTAATGCTTGGAGCAAATCACGCAAGCTCATTTCGGCTCTGCCGAAGAATGTATTGCTAATATTGAAGACGATATCCATATCGCCATCAGTAAATCCATAGAATGCTGGATCTAACTCAGGAATGTCTTGGCGCTCAGTGCGCTTTAAAGGGTCAATATCTGCCCAGCGGTTACCAACGTTACGATACGCCGCGATCAACTGTTGTACTGCAACCCGTTTACGTCCCATGTCGGAGTCCGCTGAATCAGAAATTGTTCTGATGGGGCCTTGCTTAGCGCGCTGGGCAAAAGACGCAACAATAGGTCCGTGCGCAATATCAGTTCGAGATGAACCATCGACTGCTGGGACTTGTTTCACATTATCAAAATAAGCACGCCAATGATCTGCAACAGAAGCTGGATCGTGCAAATAGGATTCGTAGAGTTCCTCTACATAGGGTGCGTTACCGCCAAAGAGATAAGAGTTATCTCTTGATTCCTGCATCATGATGCTCACCTTTCATCGGGTTCCCCGACTAAAACTGTGGTTATAACCATCCGTTACGCGGCTTCACCGTTTCACGAATTGATCTGTGCAAATACTGCTACTACGGGACTAATTTAACACGATTGACCATTTTCTACAAAAGGACTTTGCCTGATTTGTGGGGGCTTGGGGTATTTCCGCATTAGGGCGAAATGAATAAGAACTTTCCTACTAGGCTTTCAAGGCTTCCTGACAGATTCCCTTAGGATTGATTCTTATTCTCTAAATCTTCGAGTGAATTAACGAAATTAAGGGAAATATGAAAACCATCACCCCAGACATGGAGTATCTCAGTACTAGGCAAAGCGCCAAGATTTTGCAGGTTTCTCTTGGAACCGTGCAAAAAATGGTCGAATTAGGCGAATTAATTGCCTGGAAGACCAGAGGTGGCCACAGACGGATATTGGCCAGCTCACTAGAACAACAGCTCCAACGCAGAAAAAGAGCAATGCGGCAAAAAACCAGTCAAAACTGCATTGCTATGGGCATATTCCGTAGAGCTGAAAATAGCCAAGACCTGCTGGAGTCAATTCAAGACTGGCAGTTAAAGGTAGAAATGGAGGTCGCCATTGATAGTCTGGATGGCTTGATGAAGGCAGTCTCTATTGCGCCTGATTTAATCTTTTTAGATGCCTTAATCCCTCCAGTAGAGCAGGTTCACTTAATCCATTATTTGAGTAAAAACAAGGACACACAGAGGATTCCTATACTAGTAGATGAAGGATTTATTAAGCTTCATCCAGGCGTTGTTGCTCTAGCAGATGAAAACAGCAGTCATAGGCCCCCATATGCGGAAAACATTGTGGAAGAGCTAGAAAATGGCCTAATTGACCACAATCCCCTCATCATTGGGTACCCTGCCACTAATATTGAGTTAGATCAATCATGGCCTCAAGGCGGTCGACACGAACTTTTAGAACCTATCTTTATCGAAGCTCTAGGAAAGAAATGCCTATAAGAGGATGAATGGGGATAAAAAGGCCGCATCAGCGGCCTTTTTTAGTGCAGATGACTGCTATTTTCTCAGGGTAAATGTACCGCTCGCTTTGGCAGTAATCTCTCCAGCATCATTTAAAACTACTGCCTCGCAATAGTTGATGGTCTTACCAGTCTTGAGAACGCAACCCTCAACCACGATTTTGCCGATACTCGGACGCAAAAAGCTCGTAGTCATATCAATCGTAATCACGCCCAAGGGATGGTTATGGGCACTTCGCGTAGCTGAGGCCATCGCAAAATCAAGCAAAGTCATAATCACGCCGCCCTGAGCAACCTGAAAGCTATTGGTAAATTCCGGCTTTAGCTCAAGACTAACGCGGGACTTACCATCCCGCGCATATTCGGGGACAACCCCCAGATGGTGAAGAAAAGGAATATCCAGACCAAAGAAGCTGGTTCGTTCTTGATTGACAGGGTTGGGGGCTGTTGGACTCATATTGTGATCCATTAAAACATTAAAAATTGATGGTCGGGGCGAGAGGATTTGAACCTCCGACCACATGCACCCCATGCATGTACGCTACCAGGCTGCGCTACGCCCCGACAAGAGACAAAATTGTATCAGTAACTATTTAGACAGAATTTGCAGAACAGCTTGCAATTCATCACG
>CANFRA010000033.1 GCA_947449305.1 Burkholderiaceae bacterium | reverse complement strand
TACATGGCGAGCCTTCTGAAGAGAAGTTATTGACCTTGCGTCAGGTATTAAGAACCTCCAGCCTTTCTCTAGGCGGCGGTGAAAAACCAAAGCCACGTGATTTTGCAAAATTGATGCGTGAGATCAAAGATCGTCCTGATGCCAATATGCTGCAGTCAGTGGTATTGCGATCTATGCAACAGGCGATGTATCAGCCAGATAACGAGGGCCACTTTGGCTTGGCTTACCCAGCGTATTCGCATTTCACCAGCCCAATTCGCCGCTATCCAGATTTGCTCACGCACCGTGTGATCAAGTCGATTCTGCAGAAAAAGCCTTATGTTCCTGCCTTATCTCCAATGGTCCCTTTAAATTTAACGCTCCCACGAAAAGGCAAGGGTCGCCTCAATGCAGTCAATGCCAAGAAGTCTCATAGCGATGCTAAAACCGATACCGCTAAGGGAGCTAAAACACCTAAAGGGGCTAATGCAGCCCTACCTATTTGGGGTCAATTGGGAGTGCATTGTTCATCGAATGAGCGTCGTGCTGATGAAGCATCGCGTGATGTTGAGGCATGGCTCAAGTGCTATTACATGCGAGACCATTTGGGCCAGGAATATGCTGGCACGGTAACGAGCGTTGCTAACTTTGGATTGTTTATTCAGCTCGAGAATCTCTTTGTAGAAGGTATGGTTCACGTTACTGAACTCGGTGGAGATTATTTCCAGTATGACGAGGCTAGGCAAGAATTGCGCGGTGAGAGAACCGGCATCCGCTATCGCTTAGGCGATCGCTTGCATGTTCTAGTAAGCCGTGTGGACCTAGACGCCCGCAAGATTGAATTTAGCCTGGTGAAGTCGATAGGTGCAGAAGTGGGTGGCTCGTCTAGTCGTCGTCAGCTAATCCTAGCGACTGATACTGGAAGACCTAATAAGAAAGCCGCATCCAAGAAGAGTCGTCCTTCCAGTAAAGCCCCCCAAAAGCCTAGCGGCATTAATGTAAATGCTGCCAAGTCTGCAGGTAATTTGAGTGCCAATCAATCTAAGAGCAAAGCTAGTCGTAAGAACGGTAAAGCAAAGCCAGGCAGGTCTGTTGGTAAGCCTGCTGGTAGTAAGCCGCCAGTCCGCAGTACCAATGCTCGCCGCAAATAAAGAGTAAATAAAACACATGAAACAAATATTAGTTGGCTTTCATGCGGTTCAGGCGCGTTTACGCGTTGACCCAGATAGTCTGAAGTCGGTATATTTTGATCCCAGTCGTCGCGATAGGCGGATGGGTGATTTTTTAAAACAAGCTGAAGAGATTTTGGGTGAGCGCTTGCACGCTGCTGATGCTGAACGCCTACATAAGCTGACTGGCCATGATCGCCATCAAGGCGTCGTTGCTTTGGCTGAAAAAATGACGATTGCGCGAACCATCACTGAAGTGGTTGAGGACGCTGAAAGTGCGCAGAAGAAATCCTTATTCCTCGTCTTAGATGGTGTTACCGATCCTCATAACTTTGGCGCCTGCCTCCGTGTTGCAGACGGTGCAGGGGTTGATGCGGTAGTTATTCCCAAAGATCGTTCTGCTTCAATTAATGCAACGGTGAGTAAAGTATCTAGTGGTGCATCTGAAGTGATGCCCGTCATTACTGTGACTAACCTCGTACGTAGCATGAAAGAGATGCAAGAAGCAGGTGTCTGGCTCATTGGCACTGACGATGAGGCTGAGAAATCGATCTATGACCTTGATCTCACTGGCCCCATTGCTATTGTGATGGGAGCAGAGGGTGAGGGCATGCGTCGCCTCACAAAAGAAACCTGCGATGAGCTCGTACGCATCCCAATGCAGGGTGTAGTCGAAAGTTTGAATGTTTCTGTTGCAAGTGGCGTATGCTTGTATGAGGCATTAAGACAGCGCCTAGCGAAAGCAAGCAAAGCTGCCAAGTAAGTTTACTGAAAGGCCTTATATGAACTGCAATATTGGTAATACTGATCGTATTCTGCGCATTACCGTTGGGACAACTCTCATCGGTTTAGCAGCTTTTGGGATTGCCGGACCATGGGCATGGATTGGAATCATTCCTCTGGCAACTGGCGTATTCAGAATTTGTCCAGCCTATAACTTGCTAGGCATTAATACGGCAAAGTAGTAAGTTAAGAGTTATTAAAAGGGTCTGTGGCAAGATGACAGCCATACTACCAAAGCCACTCTGAGGGGTGGCTTTTATTTTGCGCCGATAGGCTGCTATCGCCATGAGGAGTTGAATAGAGATAGCTTGAGCACTAGACCGTCCAGAATTTTAAACTGCTCAGAGAATTAAGACTTGCGGTATATTGAATTTAAGAGGCCAAATCATGAAATTCCTCCCTTTGATGTATCCATAATGCTATATACACAAAAAGCTCTATTAGAATAATTATTAAATCGTTTGATATACATCTCATGCAGTTTAAGGTTAGGTCTTTAATGAGCGGCATTTACGTGAAAACCTTACGCAATAAAGCCCTGAAATAAAGGAGAATTAATGATTAAATTTATTAAAGCAATTGCACTGTTATATATTGGTTCCTTGTCTTTACCTTTTGTAGTTGCGGCACCTACTGCTCAGGAAGTAACATCAACAAAGTCTGAAATTAAAATAATTTATGACGCCTTTGGAAAGCAGAGTGCCTACAAAAAGGATTGGGGTTATGCAGCTATTGTTGAAATAGGTGGAAAACGCATTCTTTTTGATACCGGTAATAATGGCGAAACTTTCAAACATAACGCTAAAGTTGCCGGCGGCGATCTTTCAAAAATAGATTTTGTGGTGCTGTCACATCGTCATAGCGACCACATGGCAGGACTAAATAAGGTTCTTGAGGCAAATCCGAAAGTTAAAATTTATGCTCCGAGAGAAGGGTTTGGTATCTACGGCTCTTCCTTACCTAGCTCCTTCTATCGTAAAGATACTGAGCTACCTAATGAGTATCGTTATTACGATGGATCGCCGCCTGAAACTATGAAATTTGGTACGGCTTGGGAGAGGGCGAATTTTGAGGTAATTGATCAGACTACAGAAATTGCTCCAGGAATATGGGCTATTGCACAGGTATCGGATGCTCCAGGTACTAAAGAAATGAAAGAGCTCTCTTTGGCAATTGATACGCCAAATGGACTAGTGATCCTTGTAGGCTGCTCTCATCCTGGTATTGAGAATATCGTTCAAGCAGCTGCAAAAATTAATCCTAAAATTCATTTGGTAGCTGGTGGATTTCACTTGGTAACGGCGCCTGATGAAACAATAGCCAACGTCGCACTCGCTTTGCGTGACAAATGGAAAGTTAATTACATCGCCCCAGGTCATTGTACTGGGGAGCCTACATTTAATGCCCTGCGAAAAGCTTTTGGGGATCACTATGTGTATGCTGGTCTTGGTTCTGTGATTAAGTTGGAGTCAAGCGGAGTTATTGAAGGTGTTTCAATAAAGACGACTTTATTCCAGGCTAATGACTTGAATCTTTATCGTCAGCTTGCTGCTGAAAGCCATGACGCAATTCATAATCATTTTGCTCATAGTCATCATGAATATTAATATCAGCACTTGTAATTTCATTTAAAACGACTAAAACTGTGCCGTACTATAACTGCAGTGTGACAATTATCCTGAGGAATCACTATGACATTACGAATTAACGATCTATCACCGAACTTTACAGCAGAATCGACAGCCGGCAAATTGACTTTGCATGACTGGATTGGCGATAACTACGCTATTTTGTTTTCGCATCCAAAAGACTTTACGCCGGTATGCACCACAGAGTTTGGTGCTGTTGCAAGACTGGCTCCCGAGTTTGCCAAACGAAATACCAAGGTCATGGGCATCTCGGTTGATAGTGTAGAAGACCATCAAAAATGGAAAAAAGATATTGCTGCCTTTGCTGGTGTTCCTGCAGATTTTCCAATCATTGATGACACCTCATTAACAGTTGCTAAGCTCTATGATATGTTGCCAGCTGATGCCTATTTGCCAGATGGTCGTACTCCGGCACATAGCGCAACAGTTCGTACCGTATTTATTATTGGCCCAGATAAAAAGTTACGCTTAACGATGTCTTACCCAATGTCTGTTGGCCGTAATTTTGCCGAAATTCTTCGAGCGCTTGATGCTATTCAGATAACAGACGGTGTTCCATTGGCAACACCAGCAAACTGGGTTCCTAGTCAGGATGTAATAGTGGGACTAGCTTTAAATGATGAACAAGCGGTAGCCAAGTATGGTGAGCTTGATGTCAAATTGCCATATGTACGCTTTGTTAAGTCGCCTAAGCATTAATAGAGTTTTTCACCTTACTTAAACCACCTTCGGGTGGTTTTTTCATGACTATCTGCATCAAGAGGGCTCGGTACTTAATAAGTCATAGCCCCAATCTCAATTATTTAGCCAGTAGTGCTTCTAGTTTTTCTGTATCAATACAGAAATTACGAATACCCTCAGCCAACTTCTCTGTAGCCATTGCATCATTATTCAATTGCAGGCGAAAACTTGACTCATCAAGCTTTAATGGAGTGATGGTTGCGCTATGAGCACTAGTGGCATCTAGCTTTTTGCTCACTACTGCACTGCTATTTTGTAGTTCTGCTAAAAGCTCTGGACTAATCGTCAATAGATCGCAGCCCGCTAACTCTAGAATCTGGCTGGTATTGCGAAAGCTTGCACCCATGATCTCTGTAGAAATGCCAAAGTGTTTGTAATAGTGAAAAATTGTCTTCACAGAGCTGACTCCAGGATCATTTGCGCCACCATGGGCAGCATCATTCCAGTTGGCACCCAACTTTGCTTTATTCCAATCGGTGATGCGACCCACAAATGGAGAAATCAACTTTGCATTTGCTGCGCCACAAGCTGCCGCTTGCACTAATGAAAAGAGCAGAGTCATATTGCAATGAATGCCTGTGGCCTCTAATTCTTTTGCAGCGGCAATACCTTCCCAAGTGCCAGCAAGCTTGATCAAGATACGCTTACGATCAATGCCATGTGACTCATATAAGGAAATAATGTGCTTGGCTTTAGTAACGGTCGCCTTGGTATCAAAAGAAAGTCTGGCATCGACTTCAGTAGATACTCTGCCAGGAACGATTTTGAGAATCTCTAAACCAAACGCTACTAGAATGTAATCCACTAATTCTGTAGGACTCATGCCTGGATGGGCATCCTTCACTGACTGCACTAGAGCTTGGTAATTACTTTGTTGGGCTGCTTTGAGAATGAGTGATGGATTGGTAGTCGCATCCTGCGGCTGAAATGCTTGCATGCGTTCAAAATCACCCGTATCGGCAACGACCGTGGTGAGCTTTTTGAGCTGCTCTAGTTGGTTTGGGGCTAAAGGGGTGCTATTCATGGCTAGATTGATCTAAATAAAGGGTCAGCATCAATGGTTCTTCTGAATATCATATGATAGATGTATTAATTACCTAGTTCCAATAAAGGCATTTGGCAGGCATATGAATCAAGATCAACTCAAACAAATGGTGGGCGAGGCAGCGCGAGATGAAGTCTTAAAGCTAGCTGCTGGGCAAATTTTAGGGGTTGGCACGGGCTCAACCGCCAATTGCTTTATTGACGCCTTAGCTCCTTATAAAGATCATTTCGCGGGAACGGTATCAAGTTCGAATGCAACAACTGAGCGCTTACTCAAGCATGGCTTTCAGGTTCTAGATCCTAATGATGTCACTGAATTGCCTGCCTATGTGGATGGCGCAGATGAAATCGATCCAGCCGGTCACATGATTAAAGGTGGTGGTGGGGCGCTGACGCGCGAAAAAATTATTGCCTCTATGGCCAGGCAATTTATCTGTATTTGCGATTCATCTAAACAAGTTCCCGTTCTAGGTAACTTTGCGCTGCCGGTAGAAATTATCCCCTTAGCAAAGGGCGTAGTGAGTAGGGAATTAGAAAAGTTTGGCGGCAAAGTCACACTACGCCTGGCTAAAAATACTCGTGCAGATTTAAATCAAACCCCAAGCGAGCCTTTTGTTACGGATAACGGCGGCTGGATTTTGGATGTGGCGGGTTTAAAGATTGCTGACCCTATCCAGATGGAGGCGCAAATCAATCAAATAGCAGGCGTGATCACAGTTGGCCTCTTTGCTAAAGAAAAGGCAAACATCTTATTAGTTAGCAATTCTTCTGGCGTAGAAAGATTACTGCTTTAGAAATAAAAAAACCCGACGGGGCATCCCCATCGGGTTGTTTGCCATGGTTTGCATGGCGCAGGCGCTCGGAAGGTATTTAGTTCCTTAGCCTATGAGTGCATAGATGTACTCATTCTTAAGTGGCTTTCGCCAATGTAGCGTGGCACTATATCTGCCTTGCTACGATTACATCCTATGCCTAGCTATTGAGAGAGTCAACAGCCATGAACAAGTTTTAGATATTTATTCATGCTGTACTGCAATACCTTTAAAACAGCAGCTTATTCTGCTGGTGGGGTATAGCCTTCTGCCATATCTGCACCACCTTCAAAGAAGTATTTCTCAACCTGCTTGAGAAGATACTGGCGAGCACGAGGATCAGCCATATTGAGGCGGTTTTCATTAATCAGCATAGTTTGATGCTTTAACCATGCAGCCCAAGCTTCTTTGGATACCTGATTCCAAATCTTTTTGCCAAGATCACCAGGAAGCGGAGCAAAATCCATTCCCTCGGACTCTTTATTAAGCTTGATACATTGAACCATGCGTGCCATCTGTAATACCTTTCTGATTGATCTCTTTTTTCTTATAGATCTTTAGTTAAAACCATGGACTTACGGTCCCAGTTATAAATCTGTTTTCTTTCTTCAGGCAAGTCTTCTACAGTAGCCCGCTTAAAGCCACGCTTTAAGAACCAATGCTCAGTTCTAGTTGTGAGGACAAATAATTTTTTAATACCTTCTTGTTTGGCACGCATTTCAACACGCTTGAGAAGCCGCTCACCGTCACCTGAGCCTTGAACATCAGGATCAACTGCAAGGCATGCTAGCTCGCCAACGCCATTCGGAAACGGGAAGAGGGCAGCGCAGCCAAAGAGAACACGGTCATGTTCAATTACTGAGAAGCGCTGAATATCGCGCTCAATCACATCTTGGCCACGAGCTGCCAAGATACCCTCATCCTCCAGTGGCATCGTTAATTGCAAAATACCACCCACGTCATCTTGATTGGCTTCGCGCAAGTTCTCAATATCAGAAGAAGCTAGCATCATGCCGATACCATCGTGAGTGAAGAGCTCCTCAAGTAATGCACCATCTTGATTGCATGGCAAGAAGTGAACACGACTCACACCTGCTTTGATGGCTCTACCAGAGATATTGAGCAAACTCTTCATGCCGATATCTAAATCCTTCTTCTGGGCCATATAGTCTTGGAGTTGAGGTAAGGATAGCTCGGTAATCAAATCCCCTTCTGCATCGTGCAAGCCTTTGTAGGGGCTTAAAAAGATCAACTTATCTGCCTTAAGAGCAGCAGCAGTAGAGGCTGCGACATCTTCATAGGCCAGATTGAATGCCTGCCCGGTAGGAGAAAAACCTAAAGGTGAGAGCAAGACAATCTTGTTGCTATCCAAAGACTGCGTAATAGAAGTGGAGTCCACCTTACGGACTAAACCTGTGTGAATGTAATCAGTACCCTCAACAACACCTACTGGCATTGCAGTGATGAAGTTTCCGGAGATCACCGAAATACGCGATCCTGCCATCGGAGTATTCGGTAAGCCACGACTAAAGGCCGCTTCGATATCAAGACGTAATTCACCGGCAGCTTCTTTGACACACTCAAGTGCAGCAGCATCAGTAATCCGGTAGCTGTGCATTGCGGTCTTGCCAAACTTACTCTTGATCTTGCGTAAGGTTAGCTGCTCTTCAATCTGTGGACGAATACCGTGAACCAAAACAATGCGCATACCCATGGCATGCAACATGGCGATATCTTCAATCAGATTCTCAAGGCCAATTTCCTGAACGAGCTCACCGGCAAAGGCAATGACAAAGGTCTTTTCACGAAAACTATGGATGTAGGGCGCAACATCGCGCAACCACCCTACAAAGGGGAAGTTGGAGGTGGGTTCTTCGGCACTTGAGGCCTGGTTCGGTGCATTTGTTGGCATAGTGAGAAAATTATAGGGTGCAAGAGCCCATAAACCAACAAAAACCCAAAGCAATGCCAAAGCCTGTGTCTGCTTCCAACACCCCACGCAGGCTAGAGATCCGTTTTCCGGAAGAATTGCCTGTCTCTGGCCAAAGGCAAATCATCAAGGATGCCTTGCAGAACCACCAGGTGGTGATTGTTTGTGGAGAGACAGGCTCAGGTAAGACCACCCAGTTACCGAAGATCTGCTTGGACCTTGGTAGAGGTACTATTAACGGCGGTAAGCTGATTGGCCATACCCAACCTCGCCGGATAGCAGCTACTGCCACAGCCAAGCGCATTGCCCAAGAGCTAGGCTCCCCCATTGGTATGGATGTCGGCTATCAAGTACGCTTTGCGGATAAGACAAGCAGTACTGCCTCGATTAAGCTGATGACCGATGGCATTTTGTTGGCAGAGACCCAACGTGACCCTCAGCTAAAGGCTTACGACACACTCATCATCGATGAGGCACACGAGCGAAGTCTAAATATTGACTTTCTCTTGGGCTATCTAAGACAGCTGCTGCCAAAGAGGCCGGACCTCAAACTAATCATTACCTCAGCCACAATCGATGCTCAGCGTTTTGCAGAGCACTTTGCGATCAATGGCAAGGTGGCCCCCGTGATTGAGGTGAGCGGTCGTCTCTTTCCGGTAGAGCAGCGGTATTGCCCACTGGAGCCGGACTCTAAACCCGATGGCAAAAAAGAATCTAAAGTTGCAAAAGAAATCCCGGAAACAGTCGCAGAAGAAATCGCCAATGTTTGGCGTGAAGGAGCATCAGGCGCTGGAGATGTATTGGTTTTTTTACCAGGCGAGCGAGAGATCCGGGATTGCGCAGAGGCATTACGGAAAGATCATGTGCTGCAACAACGCTTTCATCCAGAAATTCTCAGCTTGTTTGCTAGGCAATCTGTTGCCGAGCAAGAAAGAGTCTTTAGTCCCGGCAATGGTCGTCGCATCATCCTGACAACCAACGTTGCTGAGACCTCTTTAACCGTACCGAACGTTCGTTATGTGATTGATAGTGGCCTAGCTAGAGTCAAGCGTTACTCCTATCGCAATAAAGTAGAGCAATTGCAGATTGAGCCGATTTCACAAGCGGCTGCCAATCAAAGAGCAGGGCGCTGCGGCCGGGTATCGGACGGTATTTGTATTCGCTTGTATAGCGAGCTTGATTATCAAAGTCGCCCTAAATTTACTGACCCAGAAATTTTACGTAGCTCATTAGCAGCCGTGCTGCTGCGGATGAGCTCACTACGCTTGCCGAAAATCCAGCATTTTCCCTTCATTGATAAGCCACTCGGCAGGGCCATTACCGATGGCGTACAGCTACTCGATGAATTGGGTGCCATTGAGTTTGATGAATCGGATGCCGCCGATGGTAAAGACATTAACAATAGCTTTAAGCTCACCCCGATTGGTAAGCAGTTGGCTGACTTACCGTTAGATCCCCGGATTGGCCGAATGTTATTGGCTGCTAAAGAAAAAAACGCACTAAAGGAAGTGACCATCATTGCTTCGGCCTTGGCAACCCAGGATCCGCGTGAGCGACCGATGGATCAAGGTACTGCTGCAGATCAAGCACATCTGCTGTTTGCAGATGAACGCTCTGAGTTTCTCAGTTTCGTAAAGCTTTGGGATTGGCATCAAGATGCCTTACGACACAAGCATAGCAATCGCCAATTGGAAAATTTATGCAGAAGTAAATTTTTATCGCCACGCCGTTTACGTGAGTGGCGAGATGTGCATGGGCAACTTCACACGATGCTGGCCGAAAAGGGCTGGAAAGAAAATGGCCTTGCAGCTACTTATGAGCAAGTCCATTTATCTTTGCTTACGGGTCTATTGGGCTATGTTGCTAAAAAAGAAGAAGATGAAAAGTCTCAAGACCGCAATAGTAAGACTGGTTGCTATGTCGGTGCCCGGGGCATTCGGCCGTTTATCTGGCCAGGATCAACGATTGGCAAAAAGGCAGGGGCTTGGATATTGGCCGGTGAGCTACAAGAAACTAGCCGTATGTATGCGCGCACAATTGCCAAGATTGAGCCGCAGTGGGTTGAGAAGGTTGCCGCCCACCGCCTGATTAAATCTCTCAGCGATCCCTTTTGGGATAACCGTCAGGGTGAGGTCATGGCATTTGAACGAGGTACCTTATATGGTCTACCTATCTACCATGGTCGACGAGTCCGCTATGAACCGCACAATCCAGAAGGAGCCAGAGAATTATTTATTCGCCAAGCTTTAGTGCAAGAAGAAATGTTCGGGCGTATGGATACACCAACCCTCTATCGTGAAACAGAGGCTGATGCCAAAAAACAATATCCCGGACTCTTTGGGTTCTTCTGGCATAACTGCCGCCTTATTAAAGAAATCGAAGCATTAGAGCATCGCTCACGCCGTCCTGACGTCTTAGTAGATGATGATCTGCTCTTTGCTTTCTATGAGTCACGTATTCCAAAAGAGGTCTGCAATCGTGAAGGACTGAAAGCCTGGTTTAAGAAAGAGCCCGACCTAGATAGCCAGTTACGACTTGAAAAAGCAGACTTGATGCGCCATGAGGCTGCAGGCATTACGGTTGATCGCTATCCTAAAAAGATGTTGGTAGGCGGTGCGGAACTTAATCTGACCTATCACTTTGAGCCCGGTAGCCCAAAAGACGGAGTCACTTTAGTGGTACCGCTCACACAGCTCAATCAAGTGGACGGCCGTCGTTGTGAATGGTTAGTGCCGGGCATGTGTGAAGAGAAGGTGTTATTACTACTCAAATCCTTGCCACAAAAATTGCGCCGTCATTGTGTGCCACTACCTGACTATGCAAAGTCATTCTTAGGGCGCCAGTTAGATGGAAAGCAATTTGGTGTGGGCGACTTTTTAGATTGCTTGATTAGTGATATTCGCAAAGAGCGTGGCTTAGAAATTAAGCGTACTGACTTTAGACCTGAATCACTTCCTTTGCATTCATCAATGAACTTCAGACTCATTGATGAGCATGGCCGCCAACTTGAAGTCGAAAGAAATCTAGCGCGCCTTCGTGCTGAGTATGGAGAAACTGCCCGTAGTGCTTTCCAGGCAATTGCCCAAGAGACTGCGCAGGCTGAACTGGGTGTTGAGGCACCTAAGATAACTTTGGGCGCTAAACCTAATGAAAAGGCTCGCTCAGTTGAGCAGGGCGGCTATCGCTCCTGGGAGTTTGGCGAGCTACCAGAAACCCTAGAGATCCAAAAAGGGAATAAAACCTTATTCGGTTACCCCGCATTGGTTGACCGAGGAGACTACTGCGATCTAGAAGTCTTTGACGATTTGCTAGAAGCTAGAAAACAGCATCATCTAGGATTACGCCGACTATTTTTTCTCAGTAATAAAGACACCCTCAAAGCATTGCAAAAACAATTACCCGGTATTCGAGAGTTGGGATTGCTCTTTATTAACATTGGTTCGGTAGATGGATTGATCGAGCAAATTCTCAATCTAGCACTGGAGCGTGCGTTTATGAGCGAGCCACTACCAGTCAATGCTGAGCAATTTACTGAACACTTGCAAGCTGGCAAACCCCGATTAGCGCTGATCGCTCAAGAGGTCTCACGCCATGCCTTAAATGCATTACAAGCTCATGCTGATTTACAAAAGAAGATGGCGAGTGCAAAAGCATCCTCAACGTCAGCCTATGCAGATATGCAAACCCAAATGCAAGCGTTGATCTTCCCTCAGTTTGTTGCCCAAATTCCTTATGGACAGCTTGTGCATTTGCCGCGTTATCTCAAAGCGATTGCCATGAGAATCGATAAGTTACGCTCTAATCCCAGCCGTGATGCCCAATGCCAAAAAGATTGGGAGTCAGTTGCAAGACCTTGGCAAAAGTTATTACAAGGAAGTAAGGGGTCTGCCTCTTATGCAATGACCGAGGATCAAGCTTTGCAGGATTTCCGGTGGCAGCTGGAGGAGCTGAGGGTGGCTTTATATGCCCAAGAGCTCAAAACACCCACCCCAATGTCCTTAAAGCGACTCGAAAAGGTTTTAGCTAGCTTGCGCTAGGTCAAATCCATCAGGCTTTAGAGGTCTTTAATCGAGCCTTGATTGCTTACAATAGCGGAATGCACACATTTATAACGTTTGGAGGTTTTCGCAATATTGCGACTGCCTTCTTATTGACCCTATCCTCAGCAAACCACTTTGCCATTGCACAAAATACTGCAGCAAATCAGCCAACCCTGGCGGTAATTCTCAACTCAGGCGAGGCATCGGTGAGCTTGATCGATATGCCAGGCCGCCAAGTCATCAAGACGATCAATGTCGGTAAGGAGCCTCATCATCTGATGATGACCCCAGATCAAAAAACCTTACTCATTGCCAATGCCATGGGAAATGACATTGTTTTAATGAATCCCACAACTGGTGAGCTCACTGGCCGAATTCCGAACATTATTGATCCTTACCAAATTGGTTATTCACCGAATCACAAATGGTTTGTAGCAAACGGAAATCGTTTAGACCGTGTAGATATTTATGCAGCGAATGGTGCCGATCTAAAACTGGCTAAAACAGTAAAGTTAGCAAAGACACCAAGTCATATTGCATTTACAGCAGATAGCAAAATTGCTTTCATTACCTTGCAAGATTCCAATGAGCTTGCAGCAATTGATCTAGAAACACAAAGTGTGCTGTGGGTGATGCCTACCGGTAAGGTTCCTGCTGGCTTATGGATGACACCAGGCGATCAGTATGTTTTAGTGGGCATTACTGGCGAAGACTATGTTCAGGTGATCGATTGGAAGGCGCGCAAGGAAGTTAAGCGCATCCTCACAGGCAAGGGCGCCCATAACTTCCGCCCACTTGGTGACAAGAAGCATGTATTTGTGAGTAACCGCATTGCATCCTCCATTAGCCTGATCAATATGCAAACTCTAGAGAAGGTTGGCGATATCACAGGCCTGCCTGCCGGCCCAGATGATATGGAAATTACTCCTGATGGCAAAACTTTGTGGGTCACGCTACGCTTTGCCAAAAAAGTCGGTGTGATTGATATCCCCTCTATGAAATTAATGACGGTGATTCCAGTGGGCAAATCACCGCATGGCGTGTTCTTCTACCCCAGAGCCTCCTGGGAATAATATTTACCATGAAGTTCGGGCAACTTACCCAACTCACAGTAGCGCTACTGATCACTTTTTTTGGATTGAGCGCCAACGCCCAAACAGCCAGCTGTAATAAAACGACTTACCTTACATTTGATACTGGCAATATGTCAGTTGCTGAAAAAGTGGCCGAGATACTCAAGCGCCAAGATGTGAAGGCCACTTTTTTCCTCTCTAATGAAAAGACTTTCCGAGGTGATTTTGCTTTGGACGATGCTTGGAAAGCCTATTGGCAAGAGCGGCTTAAAGAAGGGCACCACTTTGGTAGTCATACCTACGATCACACCTATTTAGTCAAAGATGGACCCCAAGGCGAAGTCTTTGTGAAGTCTCAGTTTGGTGCTAAGGCTGGTATGACAGTCCTCTATAACGAAGCGGCGATGTGTAAAGAGATTCGTCGGGTGGATCTTCGCTTTGCGGAGTTAACAGGGCAGCCATTGCAAAAGATCTGGCGCGCTCCTGGCGGCAAAACCTCACCAACTTTGATTCGGATGGGGGATATGTGCGGCTATCAACACTTTGGCTGGGCGCCAACCGGTTTTTTGGGTGATGAGCTCAACTCTGATAAGTTCCCCAATAGCGCGCTTTTGGATAAAGCGAGTCGCGAGATCAAAGATGGTGATATCACCATGGCCCACCTAGGTATTTGGTCCAGAAAAGATCCTTGGGCTCCGGCCGTACTAGAGCAGCTCATCATAAATCTCAAGAATCGCGGCTTTTGCTTTGGGGTATTGCCCAAGGCGAACAAATATTTGGCAAATCAGTCAAAATAAAGCATGGATTTCAGCTTGATCACTTCATCAATCTCTAACGCTTACAGTAGCGTCCAGGAGTTTTTGTTTTCCAAAATAATTGGGCCACTTCTATATCAATTTGACTTAATGTCTTGGGCAGAAGACATTTTTGATGGTATCGATTGGTTTTTATTTGGCTGCATTCAGATTTTTCTGATTATTGTGCTGCTGAGAACTTGGGAGCGTGTAGCCCCTGCAGAGACGCAAGAGCGTTTTGCGAGGAGTAGTAGGGCAGACGTGATCTACACATTATTTCATCGACTTGGTATTTTTCATGGCTTGATCTTCATTGCTTTATCGGGCTTCTTTTTTCAGATGGACTCCGTTTTGCATGATTTCCGTTTTGATCGCTTTAATGTGGAGTCTTGGTGGCCAGGCGTAACCTCAATTCCGCTAGTGAGTTTTTTAGTCTACTTGGTCCTGCTAGATCTCGTAGGCTATCTCTATCACCGCGCCTCACATGCATTTCATTGGTGGTGGCAGTTGCATGCCTTGCATCATAGTCAAACGGTAATGACCGCTTGGTCAGATAATCGTAATCACATCCTAGATGACATTATGGATGCAGCAGTGACAGCATTTTTTGCACTCCTATTTGGTGTGTCCCCAGGGCAATTCATTATCCTGATTGCATTGAGTCAGTTTATTCAAAGCTGGCAGCATGCCAATATCAAGGTTCACCTGGGTAAGGCGCAATATTTTTTGGTATCGCCCATGTTTCATCGCATGCACCATGCAGTTGGCTATGGCCATGAAGCACAAGGCAAGCCCGGCGTATTGGGCGGTTGCAATTTTGGTATTTTGTTTCCCTGGTGGGATATGTTCTTTAGAACCGCCATCTTCCCGAAAGAGGTCTATCCTACAGGTGTCAGAAACTTGGTCGTATCCCACAATATCTTTGCTCAACAATGGCAAGGACTGCTACGCGCAATAAAAGAGCTTAGACCAAAGTAAATCAATGAAGTAAGGCATACGAGTTGGTATGCAATAGGAGTTTTATGGTTGGACTGCCACAAGTATTGAAATCATTTGGATTGGCTCTAGTAGGAACAATGCATCCCAGAATGCTGTGGCTGAGCTTGCGACCATTCTTAATCGTATCGATTCTATGGGGTTGTCTTATTTGGCTCACATGGACGCCCGCACTTGTATTGCTCAGTGAGTTTCTGACCAACTCCCTATTTACGAATTGGATTCAAGAGGGTTTGATCTGGGCTGGTTTTGAAAATGCTAGAGCTTGGATTGCGCCCTTGTTTTTTGTCATGCTGATTATTCCGCTGATCACCATTAGCTTATTGGTATTCATTGCATTTTCAACAGTGCCTACTATTGTGAAGATTGTGGTGAGACAGGCGCACTATCAAGATTTAGAGTGCAAGCGGGGTGGCGGTTTATTGGGTAGTCTCATTTACTCCTTATGGTCGGCGCTCATCTGTCTTGTATTGGTCATGCTGACATTGCCAGTATGGTGGGTCCCGCCATTGGTAGCGGTATTGCCGCCATTGCTCTGGGGATGGTTAACAATGCGTCTGATGTCATATGACGTGCTTGCTAAGCACGCCAGTGTAGAAGAGCGTGACCAGCTATTGGAAAAATTTCGCTGGCCTTTGCTTTGTATGGGCATCGCCTCCGGAATGCTGGGCGCAGTACCCACATTCTTCTGGGCTACATCAGCATTGGCCTTAGTGCTGTTTCCAATTGTTAGCTTTGTTGCGCTATGGGTTTATTCTTTAATCTTTGTATTTGCCGGCCTTTGGTTTAGCCACTTCTTATTAGATGCTCTCAAAGAATTGCGCCAAGAAGAGTTGGATCAGGCATTGACAGTACAAGCGCGTGTAGTTGAAACGGAACTTCCGCATTAAGACTAATGAGATGGCTAACGAGATGGTTGATGCAATAAAAAAAGTCGAAATAGACTCACTACAAAATATGCCAAGTGCAGCGCAACGACGCTTCGGTTTGATTGTGATTGGTGATGAGATTCTATCGGGTCGTCGTCAAGATAAACACATGGCCACATTGATTGAGCTACTTAATGAGCGTGGCCTCAGCCTCGCATGGGCGAAGTATGTAGCTGATGATCCCAAGCAGATTACTGCAACGCTCAAAGAAAGTTTTGCAAGTGGGGATGTGGTGTTTAGTACTGGAGGCATTGGCGCGACACCGGATGATCACACTCGTCAATGCGCTGCATTGGCACTAGGGACTAAAACACAATTGCATCCTACTGCGCAAGAATTGATTGCTGCTCGTATTCAGTCAACGGCAGAGGGCGATCCCATCAAAGCAGATTTGAATACGCCAGAGAACCAGCATCGCTTCAAGATGGGAGAGTTCCCCATTGGTAGCGACATCATTCCCAATCCTTACAACCAGATTCCGGGCTTTCGAATTAAAGAGCACCACTTTGTTCCTGGCTTTCCAGTGATGGCGGCGCCTATGATGGCTTGGTGCTTAGATACGCACTACAAAGACCTCTTTCACCAAGAGAACTGGGCAGAGCGGAGTTTCATTGTTCCTAAGGGTATTGAGTCAGCCTTAACTCCATTAATGGAGCGCATTGAGGCTAACTTTCCGGGGGTCAAGGTCTTCAGTCTGCCTTCTGTTGGTGATGCTGCAAAGGGAGGAGTCTATGCCCAGCGCCACATCGAGTTAGGAATCAAGGGTAATGCCAACCTTTTAGAAACTGCCTGGCTTGCACTCAGAACGGGCACCCAAGAGCTGGGCTATGAAATTCACGATATCAAGTAAGCAGTAAAACCCTCTATTTGCACCAAATAAGTGCAAATAGAGGGTTTTTAGGCTTCCAAGGTCTAAATCGAGCACTTTAATAGTGCAATAATAAGTGTTCCCATTTGTTTGCTTCAGTAAATTACATACATCCGTTAGGCATGTTTGATGCCTGGAATAAACAAGGGTGTATGCCTTAGGTTTGAATTCCGAATTTAGTTAATAGAGGAGATTTGCATGACGAAGACCGTCGCTGATGTGATGAAGTTAGTTAAAGAGAAAGAATGTACTTTCGTTGATTTCC
>CANFRA010000032.1 GCA_947449305.1 Burkholderiaceae bacterium | reverse complement strand
GAGTTCGAAGATTTTGAAATCTTAGGCTACGAATCACATCCACACATCAAAGCTCCAGTAGCGATCTAAGAATAAGAAAGCACTTGATGACCCAGCCTGCTATTTCCATGATTGTTGCGCGCTCGCGTGACCATGTCATTGGTCGTGATAACCAGATGCCTTGGAAGATCTCTGCTGATTTGCAATTCTTTAAGCGTCTGACGATGGGTCATCCCGTTATCATGGGACGCAAGACTTGGGAATCGATTGGTCGCCCACTGCCTGGCCGTCGCAATATTGTGGTGAGTCGTAATGCGCAGTTCAAGCTGGAGGGTGCAGAACTTGCAGGCTCCTTAGATGAAGCCCTGAACCGCCTAAGCGAAGCACCACGGGTCTTTGTGATTGGTGGCGAACAACTTTTTAAGCAAGCTTTTACTAAAGCAGATCGTCTTTACATCACTGAAATTGATATCGATGTTAATGATGGTGATACCTTCTTTGAGGTTCCTGATGTAGCTTCCTGGAAAGAGGTAGAACGCACTCCAGGATCAGAAGGCGACATCACCTTCAACTTTGTGACGCTTGAGCGAAAATAAGAATGCATTCAAGTAACACTTAGATAAAAAAGAGCCCTACGGGGCTCTTTTTTATCGTGCAATTATTTTACTGAATCACAATCTTCGATTCTTTAGCGATCTGAGACAAATACTCAAATTGTTTTCTTTGCGCTAGACCATTACGAATCGCAGCCTTTGCTTGATCTAATGTAGGTGGTTTACTACTTCTCTTATCTTCCAACTTCACTAAATACCAGCCTTGCTGTAACTGAATTGGCGACTGAGATACTTGCCCCTTAGCGAGATTGACTAATACTGCTGAAATTTGCGGAGGAACCTGCCCTGTCTGAACCCAGCCAACAGCGCCGCCCTGAACTTTATTTGGTGCAAGAGAAACACTTTTTGCCACTTTATCAAATGGCTCGCCTTTTTTAATGCGGTTCAATGCTGCTTGTGCATCCGCCTCAGTAGCAAGCGCTATATCACTCATCTTATATTCGACCAACATCCCCTGAGGACCAAGAGAAGCAATCTCTTTATTGTATTCAGCCTGAATATCAGCATCACTAATTGGATTTTGTGCCATAAAAGTAGATAACTGAAGATCCGCTAAATAATTTTGACGAATTAACATCAATTGAGTATTTGCCTTATCGGAATTTGCCAAACCATTACTTTCAGCACGCTGTGAAAGCAGCAATACTTCAATAAATTTCTGCACAACAGCTTGACGTAACTCAGGACCATCTTTCTGCCCTTGTGAGATCGCCATCTTAATACCCTGCTCCACCATATCGTTGGTAATGAGGGCGCCATTCACAGAAGCCGCCACATTAATGGGTAAACCGCTTTGCTGAGCGTGTGCAGCACTCATTAATACTGCCGACAAGAAACTGACGGCTAACAAAGCATTTAACTTTGATTTAAACAGAGATGCGAATAGATTCATGAGGCTTGATCTTTCTAAAAATTAGCCTCAATGGTAACAGTAGCCCAAGCTAGAAGCGATAAATCGGGGTGCTTGGCAGATAGGGATCAGATGATTGGGTTTCAATAGCCTCTGCCTCTTGCTCACCCGTTGGCTGACTAAAGTATTTTGAATCCCCCGGTGATTTTTTTGTCAGACCCTGTTTTGGAGGCGGAGTGGCAACTGGGCCAAATGGTCCTTCGCTTAAGGCAACCGGTTGATTATTGAACTCTCTTAATTGCTCTGGCGTATAGACAGCTGAGGTCTGAGATCCTTTTGGCGGTGGTCCTTGCTGCGCTGTTGAGCACCCTACCAATACAAGACAGAGGGCGAGCTTTAGGGAGATATTCATTTCACTATTGTATGTGAGCCTTCAGCTGATTTTTGACAATTTAATTACAATAAGTTCATGCAAATTTATTGGCGCCTGCTCTTGTGCACCCTAATTCAGCCTTTAGCTGCATGGGCGGTTGATTTGCAACCTAACGATATTGTTGCTCCATTGCCCGGTAAAAATCATGCAATGATTAGCTACATCAATACTGAGAACACCACCTACTATAAAAATGGTTCTGTAGTGAGTAGTAGCCCTTATAGTAGCCCTGATATTGGCGCGCAAACGGTAATCCTTCGTTTAGTGACCTCCTATACTGTCAAAGATTTACCAGCAGTCTCTTTTATTCAACTGCCATATGGAAGCATTAAGCCAGGGGGATCTTTAGGCATGTATCCAACAGCAACTGGCGTTGGAGACGTGACGCTAGCTAGCGCCTTTTGGCCCTACTCCGATAGAGTCAATAGACGCTATTTTGGTGTTGCTGGCTACTTGACACTACCCACCGGAAGTTATAACAGTCAACAGCCCTTTAATACAGGTGAAAACCGTTATAGATCGGATATTCAGATGGGCTATCAACAGCCTATTGTTGGCAATCTCGATGGGATGGTTGCGGTTGACACCATGTGGTTTGGTGGCAATAGTCAATGCGCTGCCGCATGCGGCATGACAAGCAATACTTCTTTAAATCAGAAACCTTTAACATCAACTCAGTTGGGTCCGATCTATAAATTCAATCAAACCTATACTATTGGTGCCTCGTATTTTTATGTTGCCGGGGGCGCAACAACGTTTGGTAATGCGTATCAAAACAACGTCGTTAATACTCAACGGTTTTTACTAAGCGCCTTGGCCTATTATCCGTCTGGCAGAATCAGTATGCAATATGGACGTGATATGGAAATCAAAAATGGTTTTGTAGAAACGCATCGCTTTATTCTTCGCTATACGACAGAGTTTTAAAAATCAAATCGTCTCTTTTGCAAGTAGGCTCTTAGCCAAGGCAAGCGGCACAGCAGTAATAGCAAAATAACTGCCCCATAAATAGAGACTGTCTCTAAGTCGTTCTTACCTGCCTTATGCCAACAATAATGGAGTACTGCTGTACAGGCAATAACATAAATTAGCTTATGGAGTAGACTCCAACGCCGACCTATGGCACGTACAGCCCAGTTATTAGATGTCAGCGCTAAAGGAATCAAGAGCACAAATGTTATAAAGCCCATCGTAATAAAGGGGCGCTTCACTACGTCAGCCCACATTGCCTGAAGATCTAAATCTTGATCAAGCCAAAACCAAATTGCAAAATGGATACCGGCATAGAAGAAACAAAATAGGCCAAACATTCGGCGCCAAGAAATCCAGGCACTCCAGCCAGTCAGAAGACGCATTGGTGTCATCGCCAAAGTGACGCACAAAAATACTAGCGCCCATGTGCCGGTAGAGTGAGTAGCAAACTCAATCGGATTAGCCCCTAAATCATCTTGAAAGCCAAGCCATACTAAGCGCCCCAGCGGCAATAGTGAAATGAAAAATAGGAGGCTCTTGAGATACTTCATCAGTGCATATTAAACGACCCATCGTTTAAAGGATGGGTCGTTTAGCAGGAACTGCACTAACACTCTAAGCTAAGCTCAAACCCTCTTTGCTGAGGGGGAAGCTGCGTACTGGCCTACCAATGGCAGCAGAAATGGCATTGGCAACTGCAGGACCAACTACGCAGATGGTCGGCTCACCTACACCACCCCAAAAGTCATAAGTCGGCACGAGAACAGTCTCAATTCTTGGGGTTGATGCCAATTTGAGAAGTGGATAGGTATCGAGATTTTGTTGTTTAATCCGACCGTTCTCCACTGTAATCTCGGGATTAAATATAGCTCCTAATGCCATTGCTACAGAGCCCTCAATCTGTTCACGTGTTAAATACGGATTAACCACATGACCACAATCTAATGCGAATACTAAGCGACTAATATTGACGACATTATTTTTTACCGATACCTCAGCAACGCAAGCCGAATAACTAGCGTAGCCCATGAACTGGGCAACGCCGCGATAAGTGCCTGCAGGCAGAGGCTTATCCCAATTTGCTTTGTTGGCAGCGGCGTTCAAAACAGCTAAATGCTTTGGATGACTTTGCATCAAAGCTTGCCTAAATTGCACTGGGTCTTTACCAGCCGCCTTTGCACACTCATCCATAAAGCATTCCATGAAGATACCATTTTGATTGGTATTCACACCGCGCCATGGACCTACAGGAACATGCGTGTTCTTCATCACATATTCTGTCAGCAGGGTTGGGAAGGTATAGCCCAATTGCGCATCAGGGCCCTTCTCATAAAGCCCTTGCAATTGACGCTCATCTTTACCATTCTTAATGTTTTGCGGTGCAAGAGTGGCATTGATAGACTGGCCTGCTACTTTGATATGCATACCAGTTAAATTACCAACATTATCCAAACCAGCGCTCATCTTTGCCATCGCAATCGGATGGTAGTAGTCCTGCGTTAAATCCTCCTCACGACTCCAAACTACTTTGACTGGTATGCCCGGATATTGCTGAGCTACTTTAGCGGCAAAAGTAGTGAAATCTTGCGTAGACCCACGACGACCCAAGCCACAACCCGAGTCCAATTTATAGACTTCACAGTTAGCAAGTGGTATTCCAGTAGCCTCTGACAAGGCTGCAAGCGAGCCTTCGCCATTTTGGGTCGGAACCCAAGCTTCTGCCCGATTGCCCGTAATTTTGACGGTAGCATTCATAGGCTCCATCGTGACGTGCGCTCTAAATGGCGTGTAATACACTGCCTCGATTTTTTTATTGGCACTATTTATAGCAGCGGGTGCATCACCCACTTTGCGCTGCCAAAAATCACCTTGTTCTTCTAAGCCATCCCGTAGCATTTTCTCAATACCAGCTTGTGAAGTACTTGCGCTTTTGCCCTCATCCCAAACAATTGGCAACGCATTAAGCGCAGTATTGGCACGCCACCAAGTATCTGCAACCACTGCAAGTGTGCTGTCATTAATCTTGACGACACTCTTAACACCACGCATACCTTTGATTTTGGCCTCATCGTAACTGACTAACTTACCGCCAAATACAGGGCAGGCTTTTACTGAAGCGCACAGCATATTCGGTAACTGCAAATCAATACCGTATACCTTGCTGCCATTGACCTTATTGGCAGTATCGAGACGAGCATAAGGCTGTCCAGCAACCTTCCACTCTCGAGGGTCTCGCAAGGCAATCGACTTTGGATCTGGAGGAGTTAAGGTAGATGCTAATTGCGCAACCTTACCGTAAGTAGTTTTGCGGCCAGTCGGAGTGTGGGTGATGACACCCTTGTCTACTTTAAGTTCACTGACGGGCACACTCCATTGCTTTGCTGCTGCCTCTAGCAGCATGATGCGCGCTGCAGCTGCACCACGGCGGACATAGTCTTCAGAAATTCGGATGCCACGACTACCACCAGTACCATGCTCTCCCCATACTCGCTTGCGGGCCAAGCTTTGGCCAGGTGTTGCAGATTGGGTTTTGACTTTTTTCCAATTGCATTCCAACTCTTCAGTTACGAGTTGAGCTAAACCAGTACGAGTACCTTGTCCCATTTCTGAGCGAGCAATTCTGATGTAGACAGTTTCATCAGGTGTAATGCTGACCCAAGCATTTACTTCAGAATCACCAAACTTGGTTGGTGTGTTTGGATCATATTGAATGCCTGCTGCATAAGCAAAATCTGATACAGCACCAATTCCTAACATTAAGCCGCCGCCAAGGAGCGTACCCTTAATAATGAAATCCCGGCGTGCAAGATTCTCTAATGCCATATTTTGATTATTCGTTGTCATGTTGTTCTCCTTAACCGCGTGTCGCAGGAGTAGCGTCATACTGCGCTAGGACGTCTGCCAATTTCTTCTGGCCAGAAGCAACGTGAATACCATCGCGAATCTTTTGATAAGTACCACAACGACATACATTAGCCATCGCACTATCAATATCGGCATCACTAGGTTTGGGAATTCTTTTTAATAAAGCAGCGGCAGCCATCACTTGGCCAGATTGGCAATAGCCACACTGTGGAACATCTAGTGCAATCCAAGCTTTTTGAACTGGATGTGAATTGTCTTTTGAAAGCGCCTCAATAGTGGTGATTTTGGCAGAGCCGACTGCAGAAACCGGTATTGAGCAGGAACGGACTAACTCACCATTGAGATAGACGCTGCAAGCGCCGCACTGGGCTACACCACAGCCGTACTTGGTACCAGTAAGGCCAAGGCTCTCACGTATCGCCCATAACAAGGGCATATTGGGTTCGACATCAATATTACGAATTTGACCATTCACATTTAGCTGCATACTGCCTCCCATTTTTTATTATCAAATCACTATAAATGATTATTTGCTTGCTGCAGTAGCACAAGGATTTCACCCCATGAAAAAACCACCGAATTTGACCGTAATTTGCTATCCTGAAGACTCAATTAAGGATAAATATGACCGACAATGACCAAAACCAAAATGACGAAGATTTTGACTATGGCTGCGAATGCGCGATGACTTTGCTCAACGAGCCTACGGAAGATTGTCTGAACGACTTAATTGATGAACTCGATGAAGATGGCATGATCTCCACTGAAGTGGTTTATGGCCTACTTGCAACAATCTTAATGAGCATTAATGAAGAAGAGCACGAGGGCGACGAGCATTAATTTCTGGTGCTTGATCTATACCTGAAGTGCAAATATATCCATCGCCCTAGCCATCTCAATATCTAATTTTGTTAAACCTTTGCTTGAATGAGTACTGAGGTGCACGGCTACCTTGTTCCAAGAGTTTGACCAATCAGGATGATGATCAATCTCCTCAGCACGCTGAGCACACAGGTTCATAAACTGAAAAGCTTGCTTGAAATCTGCAAAGATGAATTCACGATAAATCGTTTTTCGGGATGGATCTAGTGTCCACAATGGGATGCTATTCTGAAAATCAAAATCATCTGGTAGTAATGCATTCTTCATAGGATGGGCCTCGTTTCAGCACTCACGCTTTGCGAGAGCTGCTTTAAGTCCTCTGAATATAACCAACGCCATTGGCCCTCTTCTAAATCTGTAGGCATGGCATAGGCGCCGATTTCTACACGGTGCAGTTTGGCAACATGATTTCCCACTGCAGCCATCATACGCTTCACTTGGTGATAACGCCCCTCAACAATTGTCATTGCCAGTCTATTTTCTGAAAGCTGCTGACATGCAGCGGCAAAACACGGTTTTGGATCATCATCTAAAACTACGCCATTTAAGAGATGATCTATTTGGGTCTGCGTAATAGGCTCTGGTGTCGCAATCTCATAGACCTTGCCAATATTCTTTTTAGGCGTCGTCATTTTATGAATAAACTGACCATCATCTGAAATCAATAAAAGTCCAGTAGTGTCAAAGTCTAAGCGCCCTACACATTGCAAGCCACGCTCTACAAAAGGAGGAGGCAGCAAACTATAGACACTGGGATGGTGTGTGGTTTTATGCGAGCACTCGTAATTGGCTGGCTTATGAAATGCGATGTAAGCCTTTTCGTGATACTCCCAATTCTGACCATCAACATTCAAAACCAGGCCTTCGGTTGCGATGCGCTCATCGGGATCTTGCGCCAAAGTGCCGTTGACTTTCACCAACTCGGCAAACACTAGGTCACTACAGTAGCGACGCGTTCCAAAGCCTTGGCTAAAGAGGATTTTTTCCAGGGAGATGGGTTTTGCCATATGCTGCACAGAATACTATACAGAGGCCCTATTTTGAGCATCTAGGGGCTCTTTGCAGCTCAATTGATTATGATTAAGCATTCTTACTGATGAACTCAATCTACCATGCTTCCTGACCCAAAACCCCGTACCCCATTGCACACCCGCGAAGTGACTTTCAGTGGCTATGCGAGAGAAGATGGTCTATGGGATATTGAAGGTCACCTCAAAGACACTAAGTCACACCCGTTTGTAACGGGCTCAAAGACTTGGGCCCCAGGCGAGCCCATTCACGATATGTGGGTTCGTGTAACTTTAGATGATCAACTCACTATTCAGAATATCGAAGTAGCAATGGATAGCCATCCTCACCCAGAATGTCCTTTAGTGATCCCGCCAATGGATGCTTTAATTGGAGCGAGAATTGGCAAAGGTTGGCGAAAAATCATCGAGACCCACTTAGGTGGTATTAAAGGCTGCACTCATCTGCGTGAGCTACTCAACAATATTGCTACTGCGGCCTATCAATCTATTCCTGGCGCGCTATTTGATCCTGACGAAAACAAACCCCCTTTATATCTAGGGGGCTGTAAGTCCTGGGATTTTGACGGCCCTGTGGTGATGCGCGTGTATCCCCAGTTTTATCAATGGAAAAAATAAGTTCACTTGAACTTCTTAGAGCTCTCCCCGATACACGGAAGTACCAGCAAACGATTGCGCTATTGGCATAATCTCGACGGCATTAATATTCATATGCGCAGGTAAAGTTGCAGACCAAAAGATGGTCTCAGCAATATCATCAGCGCTGAGAGCTTCTACACCTTCGTATACCTTCTCCGCCTTGGCATCATCCCCTTTGAATCGCACGTTGGAGTATTCAGTGCCTGAACTTAAGCCTGGCTCTACACAAGTAACGCGCAGACGGGTACCCGTCAAGTCGGCACGCAGGTTAAGACTAAATTGCTTCACAAATGCTTTACTCGCTCCGTATACATTGCTACCAGGATAAGGGTAAAGGCCTGCAACAGAACCCACATTAATCACATGACCGCATTGACGCTCAACCATGCCCGGTAAAAAGGCACGGGTCATATGTACCAGTCCTTTGATGTTGGTATCAATCATTTGATCCCAATCAGTAATGCTAGTTTGATGTGCTGGCTCCAAACCTAAAGCGAGTCCAGCGTTATTCACAAGAATTGTCAGCTTGGCAAACTCTGCAGGCAAGCTTGCTGCTAGGGAATCAACCTTGGCGCTATCGCAGACATCTAATGCCAGTGTATAAAGTTTCTTTTGCTGATCTGCAGGTAGCGATGCTTTAAGTGCATCCAAACGCTCTATCCTTCTGCCTACCGCTATGACCTTATGGCCATGAGCTAAAAAGCGTCGTACAGTTGCTTCACCAAATCCAGCAGTAGCGCCAGTAACTAAAACAGTATGTTCCATACTTCCTCTTTCAATATATTTTTCTGAATGCGTAGCTTAGCTTATCTATTTTTGATTAGCTTCAGGACATCCTTAAACTGAGGATGCTCCGATGTTTTAAGCCACTCAAAGACGAGCATTTCAGCGCTCAGCATAGCCATTTTTTGCTGGCTCATACGGCCAATAGCCAATATTTTATCTTGTGGCATTCTGCTGCCGCAGGCTTCTGGCACTACTGCCACCTCATAGCCCAGGGTCTGCAGACCCAATGCGGTTTGCATCAGGCAAACATGTGTTTCGCAACCTGCTAGCACCACTTGAGTAATGGCGGGATTGGTTTTCTGGATGGCAGCTGCCAAACCATCTGCAGCCCCATTAAAGGAATGCTTGACCAGAGTCTGGTCGCAAAACGCCTTAATACGCTCATCGTTTGGCCCTAGGCCATCAGGATTTTGCTCAGTGCCCAGAATGGGGATTGCTAGGACTTGTGCCACCTGAGCAAGAAAGAGCGCTGATGTAATCGCTTCCTGCCCCTCATGAATACTTGGCATTAAACGTGTTTGATAGTCAATCAAAATGAGAGCGCTAGTGTCTTGGTTGATCATCATGAAGTCATTATTTTTTAATGGGTAAGCGTAGTGCCAATTGATCTAAGTAATGGGTGATGAGTTCATCAGCACCTTTACCAAACATCCGGATACGGCCCGTATGGTTGAGTAATAGTACGCCAACAATGTGCGCAAAAATAGCAGTTAACTCAGTATCTACTTCTTTTTTGCTAAACCCTAACTTAATCAAGGCTGCCTCTTGGTGTTTCATAGCGGCTCTGAGGCGCGCGTTTAACTCTGAGTCCCACTCGTTCGTGAGCCCCCTAGGCTTAAGCCCCTGGAAGAGATAAAAGCCTAAGTCCAAATCGCGAGGATTATCTCGATAGAACTCATAAAAAGCTAAAGCACTTTTACGCAGTTCTGTAAATGCAGTCTGTCGCTTCTGATTAACCGAACTATCTTCTGCAGCCAGATTCACAAAATCATTTAAACGCTCGAGCGATTCAGCAAGTAAAGCACCGTAGATTTCTTCTTTGCTAGCAAAGTAGCTATAGATAGCTCCAGCCGTATATCCGGCGCGCTTTGCGATTTCTCGCATGCTAACGGCCTCTAATCCCAACTCGATAAACACGGCTCTAGCAGCGCTCAAAATATGCTCGCGCCGAGCGTCCGCCAAAGCTTGTTGACGAACATCTCTTGGGGAGGCAAGTACTTGATTCATAGGTTAATTATACATATATCTTAATAATTGAACACTGTTCAATTTATGTGTATTATTGAACGAATTAATCATTCCATTATTAGGGCCCGATATGAGTAAAAGCACCTCCCAATTCATGACCAGCAAGGACTATCAAGAATCATTGCGTCAGTTAAAGCCTGTTGTCTATGTCGATGGTCGCCTGGTTGAATCTGTAGCTGATGAGGCGATACTAAGACCTGGGGTCCAAGCTTTGGGTGTCACTTATGACATGGTGCATGACCCTGCTCTAGCACCTCTAATGCTAGCAAGCTCTGATGGCAAAACCGTTCCCAGGATGTTGCACATTAACGAGTCTTCTGGTGATCTCTTAAATAAATTAGAAGCAGTTCGTGTCCTCTGCCAAGAAACCGGTTGTGCGCAACGCTATCTCGCCCATGATGCTTTAAATGCACTTGGACAAGTATCTGCTCGGATTGATGATGCTCACGGTAGCAATGATCATCGCGCCAAGTTTGCAGAGTATCTTGCCCATGTACAAAAAAATGATTTGGCTTTGGGTATTGCAATGACTGATGCCAAAGGTGATCGATCATTAAGACCGCATGAACAAGCAAACCCAGATACTTATGTGCATATCGTTTCTCAAGACGCTAAAGGGGTCGTGATCTCTGGTACTAAAGCCATCGTCACTGGCGCCCCTTACATGCATGAGTTCTTAGTGATGCCAGGACGCAATATGAGCAAAGAAGATGCTGCGTTTGCGATTTGCTGCGCCGTACCGGTAGATGCCAAAGGGATTACGATCGTCGCCCGCCCTGCAGGGCGTCCAGGGGAAAAAGTCGAGCATGGTAAGCCGCTCTTTTCTAGCAAGTATGGCCAATCGACTGGTGTAGTGATCTTTGACAAAGTATTTGTTCCTTGGGAGCGCGTTTTCTACGCAGGTGAATGGGAGCACTCTAGTGTTTTAACTTATAGCTACGCTACCCATCACCGCCATAGTTGTATTGCTGCGAGAGCTGGCTTTGGCGACCTCTTAATTGGGGCAGGAGCTTTGATGTGTGAAGCCAATGGGTTTGATCCAGAAACCAAATCCAATTTGCGTGATCCCATGGTTGATCTGATTAAGATCACTGAAGGATTTTATGCTTGTGGAGTTGCTGCAAGCGTGTATGGCACACAAGACCCCTATAGCAAATCATTCATGCCTGAACCGGTGTTTTCCAATATCGGAAAACTCCTATTAGCCACTCAAATTTATGACATGCACCGTCTTGCTCATGAGGTTTCAGGTGGCTTGATTGTGGCGCTACCTGGACCAGATGAGGATCACAATCCAGCAACTGCAGCCACCCTGGCTGAAGTATTACGTGCTAATCCAGCAGTTCCTTACGACAAGCGTATTGAAGTCGCGCGCTTCATTGAAGATTTGACTGCCTCTTATCAAGGTGGTTGGTACTCCGTCATTAGTCTTCATGGCGGTGGCTCACCAGCAGCCATGAAAAAAGAAATCTATCGCCAATATCCTATCGGCAACAAGGTAGAGCTAGTTGAAAGGCTCTTAGATCGCGGCGTTCTTACCAGCAATCAAGAACGTGCCATTACTAAGAATAAGCAGCCAGGACGCTGTTGTGATCAAGGCTGTAGTACTCCAGGTCAAGTAGTGATGGTGCCACTACCAGAGCCAGGCAGACGAACTTAAAGATTAGTAGCGGACTTGAGTACTATTTAATAGAATTTCTTTAGATCCATACCGGCATACATACTGGCAACCTGCTCAGCATAGCCATTAAACATCTGCGTTTTAATCTTTGGTGCAAATACCCCTTTAGGATCGCCAATACGACGCTCCATTGCTTGACTCCAGCGCGGATGATCTACCTGAGGATTGACGTTGGAATAAAAACCGTACTCACGGGCATCAAATTGACTCCAGCTCGTTTTGGGCATCTCTTCTGTGAAACGAATTTTCACAATGGACTTCGCACTCTTAAAGCCATACTTCCAAGGCAGCACGATGCGTACTGGGGCGCCATTTTGTTTAGGCAAGACTTCGCCATATAAACCAAAGGTTAGGAGAGTCAGTGGATTCATGGCCTCATCCATACGCAAGCCTTCGCGATAGGGCCAATCAATAATTTTGCTCTTTAAGCCTGGCATTTGTACTTTATCTGCCAGAGAAATAAATTCGACATACTTGGCAGAACCAAGTGGCTCGACTTGATTGATCAACTTGGATAAAGAGTAACCATCCCAGGGAATCACCATCGACCAACCCTCAACACAACGCATGCGATAGATGCGCTCTTCCATTGGTGCAAGCTTTAATAAGGCATCGATATCTAAGGTCACAGGCTTTTTGACTAGGCCTTCAATCGAGATAGTCCATGGACGAGTTTGCAAGGTATGCGCATACTCAGCAGGGTCAGCTTTATCTGTTCCAAACTCATAGAAATTGTTATAGGTCGTTACATACTTATACGGCGTGAGACCGTCTTTGGATGCATAAGCCTGATTCAGGACTGCACTGAGCTTTTCTGGATTAGCCGCTAATGCTTCCCTTGAAAACCAAGGAGCCAAGGCCATACCAAAACTACCGGCAGCGGCAGCCTTAATCAAATTGCGACGATTCTCAAAAACGGCTTGAGGAGTGATGTCACCTGGAAGAATAGTCTTATCAATAAATCGCATGGGGTAGCCCAATGAATGTCATTCGCTTATTTTGCTACCGATCAGAATTTATTGCTTACTGATCTTCATAAACCCCCAAAGAAAAAGGCAAACCCGAAAGTTTGCCTTTTAAATCCAGCTTTAGCAGCTCTTTGCAACTCGGATTGACTAGGCCCTAGCTGCCTTTAAAGCAGCATTGAAAGTAGCGCTAGGTCGCATTACTGCCTTGCACTTCTCTGTGTCCATCACAAAGTACCCACCAATATCTGCTGGCTTACCCTGAACCGCTTTGAACTCATCCACAATCTTCTGCTCATTTGCCTGCAGTGTTTTAGCCAAAGGTGCGAAATAAGCTTGTAATTCTTTATCTTCAGTTTGAGTAGCTAAAGCCTCAGCCCAATACATCGCCAGGTAGAACTGGCTACCACGGTTATCTAACTCGCCAGTACGCGGAGAAGGAGATTTATTGTTCAGCAACAATTTTCCAGTAGCCTCATCTAAGGTGCGAGCCAAGATCTTCACCTTAGGATTACCTGTCTTATCGCTCATATCTTCTAGGGATACTGCTAGAGCTAAGAACTCACCTAAGGAATCCCAGCGCAAGTGATTCTCTTCAACTAGTTGCTGAACGTGCTTTGGAGCAGAGCCACCAGCACCCGTTTCAAAGAGGCCGCCGCCTGCCATCAAAGGAACAATCGACAACATCTTCGCACTAGTTCCTAATTCCATAATAGGGAATAAGTCTGTGAGGTAATCGCGCAAAATATTACCAGTGACAGAGATGGTGTCCTTGCCACGAATCACACGTTCTAGTGTGTAACGCATTGCACGAGTCTGAGACATGATCTGAATATCTACACCTTTAAGATCATGATCTTTGAGGTAGGTATTTACTTTTTTAATCAACTCCGCTTCATGTGGACGGTACTCATCCAACCAAAATACTGCTGGAGTATTGGAGAGGCGCGCGCGGTTGACAGCCAACTTCACCCAGTCACGAATCGGAGCATCTTTTACTTGGCACATACGCCAGATATCACCCTCTTCTACATGTTGCTCGAGTAACACAGTGCCATCATCAGATACGATGCGGGCTGCACCAGCCTCAGTGATTTCAAAAGTCTTATCGTGTGAACCGTACTCTTCAGCCTGCTGAGCCATCAAGCCCACATTAGGCACGGTGCCCATGGTAGTGGGATCAAAATTACCGTGGGTCTTGCAGAAATTAATAATTTCTTGATAGATACGTGCAAAGGTACTTTCTGGAATCACTGCCTTGGTGTCATGTAAGCGACCATCAGCACCCCACATCTTGCCGCCAGCACGAATCATCGCAGGCATAGAAGCATCGACGATCACATCGCTTGGGGAATGCAGATTGGTAATACCTTTAGCGGAGTCCACCATTGCTAATGCTGGGCGGTGTTCGTGACAGGCATGCACGTCTTGAATAATTTCTTCGCGCTTAGACTCCGGTAGAGTCTTAATCTTCTCATATAGGCTACTCATGCCGTTATTGACATTGACGCCTAACCCTTCAAATAGCTTGGCATGTTTTGCAAAAGCATCTTTATAGAAAATCTTGACAGCGTGACCGAAGACAATCGGATGAGAGATCTTCATCATGGTGGCCTTCACGTGCAAGGACAACATCATGCCAGTCTTATAGGCATCTTCAATTTCTTTTTCGTAGAACTCACAAAGAGCCTTCTTGCTCATATACATGCTGTCGATAATCTCGCCAGCGAGTAAGGAGACCTTGGGCTTAAGCACAATTGTCTTACCGCTCTTGGTAACCAATTCCATCCTCACATCACATGCTTTAGTCATGGTCATAGACTTTTCGCCAGCGTAGAAGTCACCGCCATGCATATGCGATACGTGAGTGCGGGAAGCTTGGCTCCATTCACCCATTGAGTGAGGATGTTTACGAGCAAACTGTTTCACGGCATTGGGTGCGCGACGATCAGAATTGCCTTCACGCAAGACTGGGTTTACTGCACTACCCAAGCATTTGGAATAGCGGGCACGAGTTACTTTTTCTTCTTCGCTCTTCGGATCATCTGGAAAATTGGGGATTTTGTAGCCCTTTAATTGCAACTCCTTAATGGCTGCAAGTAATTGAGGTACCGAAGCGCTGATATTAGGCAGCTTAATAATGTTGGTGTCTGGCAATAAAGTCATCTTGCCAAGCGTTGCCAAGTTATCGGGTACTTTTTGCTCTGCCGTAAGACAATCAGAAAACTCTGCCAGGATGCGGGCGGCAACAGAAATATCACTCTTCACAACCTCAACTCCAACAGGCGCTGTAAATGTGCGAATAATTGGCAGAAATGCACAAGTTGCCAAAAGTGGCGCCTCATCTGTCAGGGTGTAAATAATCTTTGATTTCTCGGCAGCCATGAACGTTTCCTCAATATTTAAAATAACAAGGCTAGGTTTTTACCCAGCCAGGCTCACATCCTCATTTTGCAAGCCGCTTTTAGCGCGCCCATTACCAATGAAGGGAGTCCTCTATTTTAAAGCATCGGGCTTGGCAAAATTGCTAGTTTTAAAGCCCAAAAGCCCTCAAGACGCACAATTTCTGGGAATCCAATAAATCACTAGGGCCCACAGATTCCCCGTAAACTCCATCCCATGACTAACAAGCACCCCTTGCTCAACAAAAACCTGGTGCTCCTCATTATTTGCCAGGGCTTATTCCTGACTAATAACGTCACCTTTATTGCTATTAATGGCTTAGTTGGCTTTAGCCTTGCCCCTGTCGACTGGATGGCCACTTTGCCGGTAATGGGTTATGTCGTAGGCGGCGCCTTCTCCACCTCGATTGTTGCTAAATCCCAAAATTACTTTGGCCGGAAGATTTCTTTTCAGCTAGGGCTATTAGTAGCGATGCTCTCGGCACTCTTATGCGCCTATGCAGCGATCACTCAAAATTTCTGGCTGCTGGTCATGGGTACCTTTATTGCTGGCTACTATAGCGCTAATGGACAGCTCTACCGTTTTGCTGCCGCCGAATTGACTGATGCTAGCCAGCGAGATAAGGCCGTGTCCTGGGTTTTAGCTGGAGGCATTCTAGGCGCGGTCGTAGGACCCAACCTAGCCTCTTGGACACGTGATCTATTTGATACTGCTTTTTTAGGCGCCTACCTCACGCTCTCAATAGCGGGCCTACTCGGAATCTTTGTGATGCAGTTCATTCACTTTCCAGAAGAATTTAAAACCCAGCATGCACTATCAGATGGCAGGCCTCTGAAAAGCATCCTGCAGCAGCCCATCTTTATGGTTGCCATCATTGGTGCCGCATTGGGTTATGGCGTCATGAATTTACTCATGGCAGCGACTCCTCTAGCAATGCAAATCTGTGGACTACCTTTCTCGGACACAGCCTTAGTACTGGAATGGCATGTGATTGGTATGTTCGCACCAGGATTTTTTACTGGATCTCTGATTCAACGCTTTGGCACACTCAAGATTATGGGCGTTGGCGTCTTCCTTAATTTTGTTTGCATCTTAATTGCATTAACTGGTACCGATCTTCATCAATTCCTGATTGCACTCTTTTTACTGGGGGTTGGTTGGAACTTTTTATTTACTGGCTCCACCTCTTTGGCAATGACTGCATATAAACCTAATGAGCGAGACAAAGCCCAAGCGGCCATTAACTTCTTTGTCTTCGGAACGATGGCCTTCACCTCATTTGGATCCGGGGCTCTGGTTACCTCACAGGGCTGGAATTTCCTCAACCTGGGATCGCTATTACCTGTCATGGTGACTGCAGCAGCCTTATTATGGCTAGCCTTTCAGAATAAAAAACAGAAAAAAGGGTTGTCAGCTTAAGAAGTTTTTGCGAGCGGTAAATTAAATAAGAGATTTTGGGGTTTGAGCTTAAGTTGCTTTTGCTCGTTCATGGCGATCGCCATATAGACTGGCTTACCAGCCTGCGCTTTCGCTAGTGCTGCCTCATCAATAAAATCGAGACGAAACAGACAAATCACTTTCCCTAACTCATCAGCCTCAACAGACTCTTTGTTGTAAAGCTTATTCAGAATCTCGGTCGCTACCGCATCTAAGCCGACATGCCATGACCACTTTGGATCACTAATTTGCTGCATGGGAGTAATGCGCACCTTAACCCCCAGAAAATGTTCTATCCATTTTTCCAGCACACGGCAAAAGTGATTGATAGGCTCATGTCCAAAGTTCAGCTGTACTGCGAAATCAAAATCCTCATTTC
>CANFRA010000031.1 GCA_947449305.1 Burkholderiaceae bacterium | reverse complement strand
CGCAGGAACTTGCGGTTTGTTATCTGGTAATACAAAATAAGTCACAACCATCGCCACAAGACCCAAGATTGCGAGCACTACAAACATCCCACTCAAAGTAATCATGCGGTACAGAGGAGCAGCCACAACTAGCGAAATAGCAAAAGATAGAGAAATACTGGCGCCAACCAGGGCCATGGCCTGACTGCGCACTTGCTCCCGAGTCAGGTCAGCAACCCAAGCAGAAACAGCTGCAGAAATGGCTCCAGCGCCCATAACACCTCTGCCAATCGAAATCCACAGCAAATCGTCCTTAGAGGCGCAAATTAAGGCCCCAGCAATAAACAAGGATAGGCCCCATAAAACAACTGTTTTTCGACCAATTCGGTCGGAAAGTCTGCCTAAAGGTATATGGAAGCAAGCCTGAACAATATTGAAAATTCCCAATGCCAGCCCAATTAAAAAGGCCTGGTCGCCTCCAGGCAAGTCTTTGGCATGAATGCTAAAGACGGGCAAAAGCAAGAAAAGGCCCAACATACGGAGGCCAAAGATGCCCGCCAAGGCTAGAGAGGAGCGAAGTTCAGAAGGATTCATGGGAAAGAGCTATATTAACAAGTTACGCTAAAAAATCATGACTAACGAAATCAAGATCCGCGGTGCCCGCACCCATAACCTCAAAAATATCAATCTAGACATCCCTAGAGAGAAGCTTGTCGTCCTTACTGGCCTATCTGGCTCAGGTAAAAGCTCATTGGCTTTTGACACCCTCTATGCCGAAGGTCAGCGTCGCTATGTTGAATCGCTCTCCGCCTACGCGCGACAGTTTTTGCAGCTCATGGAAAAGCCAGATGTCGACACAATCGAAGGGCTTTCACCAGCAATTTCCATTGAGCAAAAAGCAACTAGCCATAACCCACGCTCAACTGTGGGAACCGTTACTGAAATTCATGATTACTTACGTCTACTGTTCGCCCGCGCAGGTACGCCCCATTGCCCCGACCATGATCTTCCATTAGAGGCGCAAAGTGTTTCTCAAATGGTAGATACCGTGCTATCGATGCCAGAAGATACAAAGTTAATGATTCTTGCGCCAGTTGTCAGCGAGCGCAAAGGCGAATTCGTCGACCTCTTCCAAGATTTACAGGCACAAGGCTTTGTGCGCTTTCGGGTGCGCTCTGGTGGCGGCACAGCCAATGCCGCCAAAGCTGAGATCTTTGAAGTAGATCAATTGCCCACGCTGAAGAAAAACGATAAGCACTCCATTGAGGTAGTAGTAGATCGTATTAAAGTGCGCCCTGATATTCAGCAACGTCTTGCAGAATCTTTTGAGACAGCTCTGCGACTGGCAGACGGCAAAGCCATGATTGTCAATATGGATAGTGGTAAAGAAATGATTTTCTCAAGCAAATTTGCTTGCCCAGTTTGCTCATACTCTTTACAAGAACTAGAGCCACGCCTCTTCTCATTTAATAATCCAATGGGTGCTTGCCCATCTTGCGATGGCCTTGGTCATCAATCCTTTTTTGATCCAAAACGGATCGTTGCCCATCCGGATTTATCACTGGCTTCTGGTGCGATTAAAGGCTGGGATCGCCGTAATCAGTTTTACTTCAAATTACTCCAGACCCTGGCCAAGCATGGCGGTTTTGATGTCGAGAAGCCTTTTGAAACACTCTCTAAGAAACAGCAAGACCTTATCCTGCTGGGTTCAGGCGATGTGACTATTCCGTTTGAGTACATCAACGAGCGCGGTAAAAATTCTATTAGAGAGCATGCCTTTGAGGGCATTATTGCCAACTTTGAGCGTCGCTATCGCGAAACCGACTCTATGACAGTGCGTGAAGAATTATCGCGCTATCAAAATGTACAAACTTGTCCAGCATGTAATGGCACTCGCTTGCGTAAAGAAGCACGCTTTGTCAAAGTTGGCGAGAAAAAACAGTCGCGCGCTATTTACGAGATCAGCGCATTACCACTTAAAGAAGCGAAAGAGTATTTCGAAGCTCTAGAACTCAAAGGTGCCAAACGAGAAATTGCCGATAAGATTGTTAAAGAGATTAGTGCACGCCTGCGTTTCTTAAATGATGTAGGTCTTGACTATCTTTCTCTTGAGCGAAGTGCAGATACTCTTTCTGGTGGTGAAGCCCAGCGTATTCGCCTTGCAAGCCAGATTGGCTCTGGCTTAACCGGGGTTATGTACGTTCTCGATGAACCCTCTATTGGCCTACATCAGCGTGATAACGATCGCTTAATTGGCACCCTGAAGCACTTACGTGATCTTGGTAATAGCGTCTTAGTCGTCGAGCACGACGAGGATATGATTCGTGCATCTGACTGGGTCATCGATATTGGTCCTGGTGCGGGCGTACATGGTGGTGAGATTGTTGCTCAAGGAACGCCTGCAGAAGTTGAAGCTAATCCGAATTCTTTAACTGGGGCGTATCTTGCAGGGCGCGAAGCGATTGCGGTTCCAGAAAAACGTATTCCAGTCAATGATCGATTCTTAGAAATTCTCGGCGCACGTGGTAATAACTTGCAATCCGTACACGCCAAAATTCCAGTAGGGCTGCTGACTTGTGTCACCGGTGTTTCAGGGTCTGGTAAATCCACACTCATTAATGACACCTTGCATCATGCGGTGGCTCAGCATCTGTATGGCTCTAACGCAGAACCAGCAGCGCATGATTCTATGAAGGGCTTAGAGCATTTTGATAAAGTTATTAGCGTAGACCAGTCGCCGATTGGCAGAACACCGCGCTCTAACCCTGCAACTTATACAGGGCTATTTACACCGATTAGAGAGCTCTTTGCGGGCGTTCCAGCATCACGGGAGCGTGGCTATGAAGCTGGCCGCTTCTCTTTTAACGTTAAGGGTGGTCGCTGCGACTCCTGTGAGGGTGATGGCGTACTGAAAGTAGAAATGCACTTCTTGCCAGATGTGTATGTACCTTGTGATGTTTGTCATGGCAAGCGCTACAACCGTGAAACTTTAGACATTCGCTACAAGGGTAAGAACATTCATGAAGTTCTGTCGATGACGATAGAGCAAGCACATGAATTTTTCGATGCCGTTCCGATTGTTAAGCGTAAACTCAAAACCCTTCTTGATGTTGGCTTAGGTTATGTCAAGCTTGGGCAGAGTGCTACCACCCTATCTGGCGGTGAGGCTCAACGCGTCAAACTTTCTCTTGAGCTCTCTAAACGTGATACCGGAAGAACCCTATACATCCTGGATGAGCCAACCACAGGTTTACATTTCCACGATATCCAACTATTGCTTACAGTGATTCAGACATTGAAAAAGCAAGGCAACACTATCGTCATCATTGAGCACAACTTAGATGTGATCAAGACTGCCGACTGGATTATTGATTTAGGGCCTAAAGGCGGCGCTGGTGGCGGACAAATCATCGCTACTGGAACACCAGAAGATGTGGCTAAAAATGCAGCTAGCTTTACTGGCCATTATTTAGCGCCATTGCTAACACGTAAGCCTGTTGCAACTAAAAAGAAAAAATAATCTCGGTTGAATTGGTAATCGATATCAGAGTAATTTAGCTTCAGCTAAATCAGTCGCTTCTGAATTTCCTGAGATTACCAAAATATCATTTGCCTCGAGATTCAGTTCGGGAGCGAGTGCTAGCTGTACATAATCAGCACTTGCTATTTTTCGGCGGACAGCCTGAACACTGACGCCCTCATTCTCAAGATCAAGCTCTCCTAGAGTTTTACCAACAGCCTGGGAGTGCGGTAATAGCGTAATTGCATGCAGACGCCAAGACTCATTTGATCCAAAGTCATCATCTGCTGAGCCACGGAAATATCCTCTCAATAGGCTATAGCGCTCTTCACGAGCAGTAGTAATTCGTCTGACCACCTTACGCATTGGTACGCCCATGATTAGCAAGACGTGAGAAGCAATCATGAGACTACCCTCAATGAGTTCCGGAATGACTTCAGTTGCACCAGCAGCCTGTAGTTTTGCAATATCAGCATCATCTCTAGTGCGTACTAATACCGTCATTCCCGGACGCAAATGTTCTACTTGTCTTAGTACACGCATGCTTGCCGCAGTATCTGCATACGTAATGACTACCGCTTTTGCTCGAGAGAGCCCGGCAGCAATTAAATAGTTCTCACGACTAGCGTCGCCATAGACAACGTTATCACCAGCAGCAGCTGCCTCTTTAACGCGATCAGGATCTAAATCCAAAGCAATGTAAGGAATCTTTTCTTGATCTAGCATACGTGCCAAGCTTTGGCCTGAGCGACCAAAACCACAAATCACAACATGATTTTCATTACGCACACTCTTTGCCGCCACCCGTGTCAAAGCGAGTGATTGCAATAGCCATTCATTACTAGAGAAGCGCATTGCAATACGATCGCTATATTCAATTAAGAATGGCGCACAGAACATCGAGATGAGCATTGCTGCTAATACTGCCTGGCTCAAAGTGGGATCAATTAAATCCAAGCCATCAATTTGAGTTAGCAAAACAAATCCGAATTCACCTGCCTGAGCTAGACATAAACCAGTTCTAATGGAGATCCCAGTACTGGAACCAAATACTTTGGAGAGCAAAGCAATGAGACCAAATTTGAATACCAGTGGGCCTATCAGCAAGGCTAAAACTAAGATCCATTGCTCTCGAATGACATTGAAATCTAGTAGCATGCCAATGGTTATGAAGAAAAGTCCAAGCAAGACATCGCGGAAAGGTTTGACGTCTTCCTCAACTTGATGACGGTAGGGTGTTTCGGAAATCAACATGCCCGCCAAGAATGCGCCGAGTGCCAAAGACAAACCGAAGTGCTCAGTCAAGGCCGCCATGCCCAGCACAATTAACAAAAGATTGAGCATGAATAATTCTTGAGAGCGCAACTTAGCAACTAACTTGAACCAGCGACTCATCAGCGTTTGGCCAATAAAGAAAATCAGTACTAATGCAATCGTGATTTTGATTGATGCAGCGGTAAGCGCAACAAACAAGTCTGTAGGATTTTTTCCAAGTGATGGCAGCAAGATTAATAAGAAGACGACTGCTAAATCTTGGAATAGCAAAATACCAATTACATTACGACCGTGCTCTGTCTCTAATTCAGCACGATCAGAAATCAATTTAGTCACGATCGCAGTTGAAGACATTGCTAATGCGCCACCTAAAGCAATTGCCGCATGCCAAGAGATGGGATAAATCCAGTTCATGAGAAGGCTAGCTGGAACTGCCAAGAGTATGGTCAAAATTACCTGGCTAGCGCCAAGGCCAAACACGATCTTGCGCATTGCCCTCAGCTTATTGAGGTTAAATTCCAGGCCAATCGAAAACATTAAGAAAACAACCCCAAATTCAGCCAAATACTTCACTGTGGCGGAATCGCTTGCCAGGCCAAGGGCATGGGGGCCAATCAGGACCCCAATGGCCAAATAGCCCAAAATAGGGGGTAAGCCAAAATAGCGGAAAATAACCACTCCGGCCACACCAGAGGCCAAGAGAATGAGAGTTAATTGAAGGACTGACGGCATATACTTACTCGATGATAGCTAAGACTCGTGAACGAACCCTAAAGCTTGCACGTGATACCCTCACTATTGAGGCTACTGCACTGCAAACTATGCGCGACCGCCTTGAGGGGCCTAATGCTGATGCCCTTGTGCTGGCGGTGGAATTACTCCATGGCTGCAAAGGCAGAATTGTGGTGTCTGGTATCGGTAAATCTGGTCACATTGCACGAAAAATTGCTGCTACCTTTGCCTCTACTGGTTCCCCTGCTTTTTTTGTCCACCCAGCTGAGGCTAGTCATGGGGACTTAGGAATGGTAACTAGGGACGATGTTTTTGTAGCGCTCTCAAATTCTGGTGAGACCGATGAGTTACTAACCATTGTTCCCATCATCAAGCGTACCGGGGCAAAACTGATTGCATTGACTGGCGCACCAAATTCTTCTCTTGCAAAACTAGCTGATGCGCACATTGATACTAGCGTTGAAAAAGAAGCTTGCCCACTCAATCTTGCACCAACCACCAGTACGACTGCAGCATTAGCAATGGGAGATGCCTTAGCAGTTGCCTTGTTAGACGCAAGAGGATTTGAAGCGGAGGATTTTATCCGCTCACATCCAGGCGGCAGACTTGGTCGCAAACAACTCATGCATGTTAGTGAAGTGATGCGCGGCTTTGATGACACGCCAAAAATTTCCGTTGAAGCATCGCTACAAGATGCCCTACTAGAGATGACCTCCAAGCGGATGGGTATGGTTGTTGCTTTAGATCAAGACAAAAAAGTATTTGGCATTTTGACCGATGGCGATCTACGCCGCTTGTTAGAAAAGAAAACTAATCTTGATGGCATTACCTTGAAAAGCGCCACCACACCTGGCCCTCGCACCATTCCGCCCGAGCTTCTTGCAGAAGAGGCAATTGAGATGATGGAGAAACATCGTATTAATCATTTGGTTGTCACTGATAACAACGGACAACTATTAGGCGCACTCAATCTGCATGATTTGTTTGCAGCAAAAGTTATTTAATCTTTCATCTAGTTTAATTACGATGCCGAGCGCTTTTACTCCACACAATACAAATCCCCTAACTCAATACCCACAAGCTTGGGAGCGTGCGAACAAAGTCAAGCTCTTGGTTCTAGATGTTGATGGTGTCTTAACTAATGGGCAAGTATGGATTGGCGCTGATGGCAAGGAGTCCCTGAAAGCGTTTGATATTCAAGATGGTCTGGGTATCAAGTTGTTAGAGCAATGTGGAATACCCACTGCCATCATCACCGGTAGAAATTCAAAAATGGTCTTAGCGCGTTGCGAAGAGTTAGGCATTAAACACGTCCACATGGGTGTGGAAAACAAAGCGATTGCCTTGGCTCAAGTGATCAAAGCCTTAGATCTTTCCCCCTCAGACTGCGCTGTCATGGGCGATGACTGGCCAGATTTACCAATGATGAAAAATGCCGGCTTTAGGATTTGTCCTGCACAAGCTCATGAAGCAGTGAAAGAATCTGCTCATTTCGTAACTATTCATAACGGTGGAGATAGGGCTGTACGAGAAGTATGCGATCTGATTCTGAAGGCGCAAAACCACTACGACGAATTGCTGAATAAAGCACGTAACTAAGCAATGGAACTCAATACTCAAAAAATCAAACTTAGTGTTGGGCGTGCTTTATTACGTCTGATGCCATTGATTTTAATGGGGGCTTTAACGCTCGTGACTTTTTGGCTAGTACAAAAAGTTACTCCTCCTGAAAAATCGTCACTAGAGCGTGTAAGACTTCATGAGCCCGATTACACAATCACAAATGGGGCACTCTCAGCGCTGAATGAAACAGGCAACACCAAATATCGAGTTCTTGGCAACAAAGTCATTCACTATGACGATGATGCGTCGATTGATATTTTGGCCCCCCGCATGCGCCTCTTCCAGCCAGATAAGGCTCCAGTGACGGTCAAATCTGATACTGGACATCTTGATGGCGATCTCACCATTTTAGATCTGATTGATAACGCATCCATTTTTCGACCCGCCCAAGTAGCGACAGCCTCACAAGCTGCAACGCTCAGAATGCTTGCATCCTCTACTTATTTCAAAGTACTCATTAATGACGACATTATTGAGACCAATAGGCCTATTACGCTTGAGCAAGGCATGTCGATCATGCACTCTAACGAAGGTGGAAAATTTAATAACGTTGAACAAAGCATGACGCTATTAGGGCATGTGAAAGGGCGCATTGAGCGAGCGCCAAGAGGTAACCAGTAAATGATCAATCAATTGCATTCCTATCTTTACTCGATTACTTTTATTCTGCTAGCTAGCTTAGGTATGACTGGTTTTTCCCATGCAGAAAAAGCAGATCGAGATAAGCCCATCATTCTTGAGGCTCAAAAAGTTTCCGTAAATGATGTTAAACAAATTTATGATCTCAAAGGTCAAGTGTTGCTTATTAAAGGAAGCATCATCGTTACTGGCGAGGATGGGCATATTGAAGTAAGCCCCGAAGGCTATGAATTTGTTGACGTTAACGGAAAGCCCGATAAAACTGCCAGCTTTAGACAACGTCGCGAGGGACCTGCAGATGAATTCATGCAAGGCTTAGCTACCCATGTTGCCTACAATGCTCAAACTGAAGTTCTCACATTAACCGGTGATGCTAAGCTCAAGCGCCTACTCAATATGCAAATGCTGGACCAATTGCGCGGTTGGAAAATTGAATACGATGATGTAAAGCAGTACTATCGAGTTACACCCACTAAAGATGCAAAGCCAGATGATCTCCCCCTGGCTAGAGCAACTCTTTCACCAAGACGAAAAGCCACACTAGAGAAATGACAACGGATTTAGCGCAAACCAATAGCCCGGCAACCCTGAGTGCACATCACCTACAAAAACGTTATGGCTCCAGGACGGTAGTTCGAGATGTTTCCATCGAAGTGAAGTGTGGTGAGGTAGTTGGTTTGCTTGGGCCCAATGGTGCCGGTAAAACAACCTCGTTTTACATGATTGTTGGTTTAGTTCCGCTTGACGCGGGCAGTATTGTTTTAGATGGTGCCGACATCACCCGCTTACCTATCCATGAGCGTGCTCGCATGGGTTTATCTTATCTGCCACAAGAAGCCTCTGTTTTCAGAAAACTCAATGTTGCCGAGAATATCCAGGCCGTCCTAGAACTTCAAGTTCAAGGTGGCAAGTCGCTGACTAAAGCTGAAATTGCCGACCGCCTCGATGAGCTCTTGGGTGAACTGCAAATTAGCCATCTGCGTAATAACCCCGCCCTCTCACTATCTGGTGGGGAACGTCGTCGAGTGGAGATTGCTAGAGCCTTGGCCTCCCAGCCCAAATTCATCTTGCTAGATGAGCCATTTGCTGGTGTTGACCCTATTGCCGTTGGGGAAATTCAGCGCATCGTGCGTTTCTTGAGAGACCGTCAAATCGGGGTTCTCATCACTGACCATAATGTTCGGGAAACCCTGGGCATTTGCGACCATGCCTACATCATTAGCGAAGGCAGTGTTCTGGCAGAAGGTAAGCCCGACCAAATCATCCAAAACGACGCCGTACGTAGAGTCTATCTAGGCGAAAACTTCAGGATGTAAGCTGGGCGGCCTTCTGGGCCATTTAATTAATAAAGATGGTTTTCCCTCTTGGTTTTCGGCAAATTCGCTGATACGCTGGAGGTTCATGAAGTTTCTTTCCAAAAATGCTGCTCAAACGATTTCAGGGGCTTGCTGCGCACCCCAGGCATGAGCATGCGCACGCGTATATGAGGAGATGCTGATGAATTTGAAAATTAATAGCCGCCATCTGGAAGTAACCCCAGCCATGCGTGCCCACCTTGAAGCCGGAATGGCCAAAATTCGTAAACACTTTGATCATGTCATTGATGCATCTGCCTTTCTGGTAATTGATAACACCAGGGAAAAGGAGCTTCGTCAGAGCGCTGAAATTACCATTCATCTGAAAGGCAAAGAATTATTTGCCGAGGCTCACAATGCCGACCTCTACCATGCAATGGATTCTGTGGTTGATAAGCTAGAGCGCCAAGTTGTGAAACACAAAGAAAAGATCCAAGATCACCATCACGATAAGCGATTTGAGTGATATCAACAGTCAGGACACCTATAATCAATTCCCATGAATGCCCTGACCAATCTTTTCACCCCTGACTGTATTGCATTAAATCACCCTGCTACTAGCAGAGCTGATGCATTTGCAGCAGCCGGGGACCTCTTCTTCAAAAAAGTAGGCATTAATGCAGCTTCCGTCGTTGAGTTTTTGAACGCACGTGAAGATTTAGGATCCACCGCACTTGGTGCCGGAGTTGCAATTCCACATGGTCGCGTTAAGGGCCTTAAGCAACCAAGCGCCGCTTTTATGAAACTCAAAAGTCCGATTGAGTTCGCTGCACCCGATGGTGAGCCAGTATCCATTCTGATTTTTTTATTGGTTCCTGAAAAAGCTACCCAACAACATTTAGAAATTCTGTCTTCTATTGCACAACTACTATCTGATGCAAACACTCGTCAATTTCTATCGTCTGCTAGCGATCCAATGAAGGTATGTGAATTATTACAACAGTGGGATGCAACAAAATGACACAGCCCTTGCTCCTCGAAGGAGTAACTGCACAGCAGATTTTTGATGACAATGTTGCAGATCTAAAGCTCTCCTGGATTGGTGGACTAGAAGGCGCAGATCGCACCTTCCCAGCCGAGGCAGTCAAAGCAGCTGCAGCTAGCTCAGACTTAGTGGGGCACTTAAATCTCATTCACCCAAGTCGCATCCAAATCTTTGGCGAACAAGAGGTTGACTATCATGCAGTGCTCGAGCCCGAACAAAAGCAAGAGCAAATTGCCAACTTAATTTCCAAAACACCTCCCTGTGTCATCGTAGCGGATGGTAAAGCAGCCGATTCAGATTTGCAGCTCTATTGTCAGCGCACCTCCACCCCTTTATTTACTACCCCCATCTCTGCAGCAGAAGTAATTGATCATTTGCGGATCTACCTCACCAAAATTGGTGCGCCTCAAATCACAATGCATGGTGTATTTATGGATATCTTGGGCTTAGGGGTATTGCTCACTGGTGAATCAGGTTTGGGTAAAAGTGAATTGGGTCTTGAACTGATTTCTCGTGGCCATGGCTTAGTGGCAGATGATGCCGTTGATTTTGCTCGTCTTGGTTCAGACTATATCGAAGGACGTTGCCCAGTTATCCTGCGCAACTTACTTGAAGTTCGTGGCTTAGGTCTACTTGATATTCGCACTATCTTTGGTGAAACTGCCGTACGTCGCAAACTCAAGCTGCGCCTTATTGTTCAGCTAGTTCGTAGAACGGATGGAGAGTTTGAAAGATTACCACTTGAAGCTCAGCACATTGATGTCCTAGGAGTTCCGATTCGTACGGTAAAAATTCAGGTTGCTGCAGGACGTAACTTAGCAGTACTAGTTGAGGCTGCTGTTCGTAATACAATTTTGCAATTACGCGGTATCGATACCTTAAAAGAATTTATGGAACGTCAACGTATTCAAATGAATACTGAGGCTGATTCAGTCAAATCTCAGGGTCGACTACTCTAAATTATGCAAATTAATCTGATTACCGGAATCTCTGGCTCAGGTAAATCAGTTGCCTTGAGGGCTTTTGAAGATTCAGGCTATGACTGCGTAGATAACCTGCCAGTCTCTCTCCTTGAAAGTCTGATCGTCACCCTCGAAAAAGAAAAGAGTGAACGTGTAGCAGTAGCAATTGATGCACGTCGCGGTGAATCCATTGCTGAGCTGCCCTCCATTCTGGAGAACCTTCGTCGCAATCATCAAGTAAGAATTGTTTTCTTGAACGCCGATACGAATACCTTAGTACAGCGCTTTTCAGAAACCCGCAGACGCCATCCCCTATCAACGAATGCTCAGCAATCCCAATCTGCAACACTGATTGAAGCAATTAATAAAGAGCGCAACTTACTAGAGCCCCTTCGTACCCAGGCTCATAGCATTGATACGAGTAACCTACCTGCTCATGCACTTCGGTCTTGGATTCAAGATTTTCTCAAAGATAAACCGCTTGGGCTTTCCGTTATTTTTGAATCCTTTGGGTTCAAAAAGGGAGTTCCCAGTGAAGCGGACTTAGTCTTTGATGTACGCTGCTTACCTAATCCTCATTACGACAAGGATCTAAGGCCGCTAACTGGTAAAGACAAACCGGTTAAAGAGTTCCTTGAGAAAGTTCCTGAAGTAGTTAGCATGGAAGGCGACATTATTCAGTTCATTGATAAATGGTTGCCGCACTATATTGCAGATGGTCGTAGCTATTTAACAGTGGCGATTGGATGCACTGGAGGTCAACATCGCTCAGTTTATTTAGTCAATCGGATCAGTGAACACTTTCGTGCACAAAAAGATTTAATGGCTCTACAACTTAATTTTTTAGATCGTCACCGCGAGCTAGATTCAATCCCAACAGCAAAATCTTAATCGGCTGCGGTAAACCATATCGCCCCAATTGACCTAGGGGCACCCATTTCAGATCTCCATCTAAAAACTCTATTGTTTTTGCAGATCTTCCTCCCCAAATCTGCATCCATAAACGGCGATGGGTGAAGATATGTTTGATTTGCTTACCGCACTTTAATTCTTTAATAGATTTAGCTAGACCAGAAATACTCTCATTGGGCAAAGTGCTGGTCAGCAACTCCTTGAGAGTGGGGGCGCTCTTACGCTCTTTCTCAGTTTTTGGCCTCCATGCAGACTCTGGCAAAGACCATAGCCCACCCCAAATTGCTTTACTGGGTCGTTTTTGCAAAAGAACAAAATTGCCTGATCTGATCAGCAACATATCGCAATCAAATTCGGGTGACTTTGCTTTTAATACCTTTTGAGGGAAAGCCAGAACTTGATCACTTAAGTTTGCCTGGCAATCCTTTGCAAAGGGGCATCTTTTCTCAGCACTAATACATACTGGCTTACGGGATGTACACCAAGTAGCCCCAAAGTCCATCAAGGCCTGTGTATACACCGGCATATTTTCTGGTTGATTAGGCAATAAATCATTTGCCAATTGCCATAGGCGATCATTCACTGCTTTATCTTGTATTGCGCCGTTAATAGCAAATAAGCGCGCCAGAATTCTTTTAACATTCGCATCTAGTATTGGCGCCCTTTCATGAAAGGCAAAAGCAGCAATCGCCCCTGCTGTTGATCGACCAATACCCTTTAGCTGCTCAAGTAATATTGGATCGCTCGGAAACTTTCCAGAAAATTCTTGCATTACTTGCTTTGCGCACGCATGCAAGTTTCGAGCACGAGAGTAATAACCTAAACCTGCCCATTCAGCCAATACCTCATCAATATCAGCCGTCGCTAATTTTTTGACAGTCGGAAAGCGTTTCATAAAGCGTGGATAGCGCTCCAAAACTGTAGCAACTTGAGTTTGTTGTAGCATGATTTCAGAAACCCAAACCGCATATGGATCACGATTGTCTTGCCATGGCAAACCTGAGCGGCCGCTGACCCCATGCCAAGCAATCAGTTTTTTTGCGAAAGTATTCATTACCGTTTTTGACATTGGGGACAGAAATAGGTAGAGCGCTGCCCCTGAACAATTTGTGCAATCGGTGTTTTGCAAACCTTGCAGGGTAAGCCTTTGCGGTCATAAACTTTGGTTTGCACCATGAAGTGACCGGGATCACCTTCACTGTTTACAAAATCTTTCAAGCTACTACCACCAGCAGCTATCGCTTTTTTCAGAATGAGTCTGACTGCATTTGCTAAACGAGCACACTGGGGCTTGCTTAACTTACCAGCAGCTTTTGCAGGATGAATGCCTGCTTCAAATAAACTTTCTGAACAGTAAATATTGCCGACGCCCACTACGGCCTGACCAGCCAGTAAAAATTGCTTCACTGCAACACTGCGTTTACGTGAGGCTTTATAAAGAACATCCGCACCAAGCTGATCTGAGAACTCAGCTGAAAAAGGCTCAACCCCTAATTTTTGTAGAAGGGCATTTTTCTCAAGCGGGCCTTTCGTATTGGCGTGCCATAAAACTGCGCCAAATTTTCTGGGGTCGTGCAATCGCAGGCTCAGCTTGCCAAATTCAAAAGTGACACGATCATGAGGCTTCAAAGAATCGGTGCTTGGAAGGATCCGCAATGTTCCAGTCATACCCAAATGAATGAGCAGATAACCGGTATCCATTTGAAGCAATAAATACTTCCCGCGCCTCGTTATTGAGCCTAGCTTTTGTCCCGGGAGGATTCTGGGTAAATTGCTAGGCACGGGCCAACGCAAGCGCCCATCTAGTACTTTGACGGCGCTGACCTTCTGCCCCTCAAGATGGGGGGCAATTCCTAATCTGGTGACTTCTACTTCTGGAAGTTCTGGCATCAATGGATTGTAGATTCGCAGATTAGAATGTGCTTATGAGCAAATTCATACGCAAGCCCCTTTTGCAGGGTTTATTCCTTTTAGCCGCGTCTAGCGGGTTAGTCTTTTCTAGCCAAACCCAAGCTCAAATGGACGGCTTAAAGACTGGTGAAGGGGTATTTGAGGTACTTGCCTCAGAGATTGCCCTCCAAAGGGGCGAGGCAGGACTTGCCTACAACACCTATCTGGAAATGGCCCGTCAGTACAAAGACCCCCGTCTCGCTCAAAGAGCAATGGAAATCGCGATTAGCGGAGGCTCGCCCGATTTAGCGCTTCAGGCTGCAAAAACTTGGGATGAACTATCCCCTAGCTCAGAAAATAAACCTAAGGAGGTGCTCATTACCCTCCTCGTTTTAAGTAATCGCTGGTCCGATACCGTGAAACCTGCAATTGCTTTACTACGGCAACAAACTCCTGCGCAACAAGAAAATACTTTATTGCAACTACAAGCATTGCTTGCTAAAGCAAAAGATGAAACAGAAGCATTGCGAGCTTTCTATGAGATTGCATCCACCGTCAAAGTACCGCCAAAAGATCCTGGCTTGCTTTATACCTATGCCATGTCTGCAGAAAAATATGGGCGCAACGATGTCATGGAAAAAACTTTACGTGAGATTTTGCGTAAACATCCCAACGATGCCAATTCTCTGAATGCTTTAGGTTACTCTTTAGCCGATCGCAACATCAAACTTCCTGAAGCATTTGCGCTGATTAGTAAAGCACATGAGCTATCACCAAAAGATGCTTTCATTTTAGATAGCTTGGGCTGGGTAAACTTTAGGCTGGGTAAAAATACTTTGGCATTAGAACAACTGCAGCAGGCATTCAGGATGAAGCCTGAGGCTGATATTGCCGCCCACACTGGCGAAGTATTATGGGTCTTGAATCGTCGCCCCGAGGCAGAAGAGATATGGGCCCAAGGACAAAAATTAGATGCTAATAATTCGACTCTCAAAGAAACTTTAAAACGCTTCAAACCAGACTGGTCTACCCCAGAAAAAGCTCCGCAGGGTTCTTGGGATGGCCGTTTCGCGGTAAAAGTCATAGGCATTACTGACTCACAAAATCAAGGTGGCTCAGGTGGCTTTACTTTGACTCAAGATGCACTGAAAGATATCTTAGAAATTCGAAATCCTGTTGGTGGCTCTATTGCCAAAATTACGATTAATCCTGGTGAAGCAACTTTAGAGCGCGATGGTCAGGTTGTCACTGCAGTTGATGCAGATACATTAATACAAAACACTCTAGGCCTGCCTTTGCCTGCGCGTGGCCTATCAAATTGGCTCAGGGGTGAGGTGAGGCCGGGTAGCGAAGCTAGCATTGATAGAAATGCGAAAGGTCAAGTGAGCAAAATTAATCAGGATGGCTGGGAATTAGCCTATACCTGGGGCAAGAATATGCGCCTAGATAAACTCACGATGACGCGCAACTCTAACATTGGGTCGATTGATATTCGTTTAGTTTTTGACCACCCCAATGAGTAAGTCAACCTTGGTGCTACGCTCACCAGCAAAGCTCAATCTTTTTCTCCATATCGTCGGGCGCCGTACCGATGGCTATCACCTACTTCAATCGGTTTTTCAACTGATTGATTGGTGCGACACCGTCACTTTAAAAGCTATTCCAGAAAATGAAGTACGCCGTATCAACCCAATACCTGACGTATCGCCAGAACAAGATTTGGTTGTGCGCGCTGCAAGATTATTAAAAGATTTTTGCAAGTTTGAGGGCGGGGTTGAAATCAGTCTTCAAAAAGAAATTCCGATGGGCGCTGGATTAGGTGGTGGCTCTTCTGATGCAGCAAGTACCTTGATTGGACTTAATGCGCTCTGGAATCTCAAATTGGACAAAGCAACTTTAGCGAGTTTAGGCTTGCAGCTGGGTGCAGATGTGCCTTTTTTCATCTATGGCCAAAATGCTTTTGTAGAGGGAATAGGCGAAAAATTTCAAGGAATTGAGCTCGAAAAGCGTGATTTTTTGGTGATTTTTCCCCGGCAGGGAATTACCACCGCAAGCATTTTTCAAGCCCCAGAATTGACCCGAGATCATGCTCAGATTACAATTGATGGCTTTCTTGCGTCTCCATGGTCGGATTTATCCAACGATTGTCAGGCTGTAGCGATGCGGATTTGCCCTGAAGTGAAGCAAGCTTTGGATTGGATTAGCCATGCAGTACCGGGCTCAAAGCCCCGTATGTCCGGCTCTGGAAGTAGCGTTTTTGCCGTCTTAGACCCTAAGACCGATCCCGCAAAACTAGAAAATCTTTTACAAACTCTTCCGAAGGGATGGATAGGTCGGATTGTTGGGGGCTTAAATAAAAATCCCGCTTACAATTTGATTTCTTCAGAATGAGCTGTAGGGGAATCGCCAAGCTGGTTAAGGCACTGGATTTTGATTCCAGCATGCGAAGGTTCGAATCCTTCTTCCCCTGCCAAATACTGTAGAAACGATAAAGATAATCTTTTGACCCGACAAAGCCCTTGATCCTATGACTACCCCTACCCACTCAGATTTACTGACCCTATTTACAGGCAATGCAAATCCCATTTTGGCAGAGGCTGTTGCCAAAGAGCTCAAACTCAATATGGGCAAAGCTTTCGTAGGTCGTTTCTCAGATGGTGAGATTCAAGTTGAGATTCAAGAAAATGTCCGCGGTAAAAATGTTGTCGTGATTCAATCTACCTGCGCTCCAACGAATGACAACTTAATGGAGCTCATGATCATGATTGATGCTCTTAAGCGTGCATCAGCTGGTCGCATCACCGCCGTGATTCCTTATTTTGGCTATGCCCGCCAAGACCGCCGCCCACGCTCTGCCAGGGTTGCAATCTCAGCACGCATCATCGCCAATATGCTGCAGTCGGTTGCTGGTATTGAGCGCGTGCTCACCATGGATCTCCATGCCGATCAAATCCAAGGCTTCTTTGATATTCCAGTGGATAACATTTACGCCTCGCCAGTGCTCTTAGCCGACCTAGAAGCGCAGAAGACGCAAAAAGATCTCATCATCGTTTCGCCAGATATTGGTGGTGTTGTGCGCGCTCGCGCAATGGCAAAACAACTTGGCACTGATTTAGCAATTATTGATAAACGTCGTCCTAAAGCAAACGTTTCTGAAGTCATGCATCTGATTGGTGAAGTCGAAGGTCGTCATTGCGTCATCATGGATGACATCATTGATACTGGTGGGACCCTCTGTAAAGCAGCTGAAGCGCTTAAAGAGCGTGGCGCTAAGGGTGTTACTGCCTACTGTACTCATGCGGTCCTATCGGGTGGTGCAGTAGCCCGTATAGCTGCCTCTGAACTTGATGAATTAGTCGTGACCGATACCATTCCATTGACCCCTGAGGCTATGAAAGTGGCAAAAATTCGTCAATTGACGGTAGCCCCCCTCCTAGCCGAAACCCTTTCCCGCATTAGCAAGGGCGACTCGGTCATGTCTATGTTTGCCGAATAAGCCAAAAATCCCTGTTTTACCTCGTTTTTTGGCAATTTTGAGGGGTTTGTAGGCAAAAACTCCCTTTCCCACGATATAATCGAAGGCTTTTCTGTTTGGTCGCGAACGGAAATTAACCTTAACTAGGGAATTTAATATGAAAGTAGTAGCCTTTGAAAGAAGCGTACAGGGAACGGGTGCGAGCCGCCGT
>CANFRA010000030.1 GCA_947449305.1 Burkholderiaceae bacterium | reverse complement strand
TAGTTCCTGAACCGAGAAGTTGAACACGTAACTTCGCCTTGTCATCACCCACAGACTTCAGCTTGTACATCCCTTTGATGATATCTTTCTCAGCACCCTTTGGCATTCCTGGATGAGCGTAGTTTTCATTCATCAAAGTGATGTAGTAATACACGTCTTCCTGAACTTCTAACATACGACGCATACCATCTTGAATCACTACCGCCAATTCAAATGCAAAGGTAGGGTCGTAACTTATGCAGTTTGGCACTGCCCCACTCCACAGGTGGCTATGGCCATCTTCGTGTTGTAAGCCTTCACCATTGAGCGTTGTTCTACCAGCAGTACCGCCTAGCAAGAAACCGCGGCTGCGCATATCACCCGCTGCCCATGCTAAATCGCCAATTCGCTGGAAACCAAACATGGAGTAAAAGATGTAGAAAGGCAACATCGGTACGCCATGGGTAGAGTAAGAAGTTGCGGCTGCAATCCAATCACATATACCGCCCGCCTCATTAATACCCTCCTGCAGAATCTGACCTGTCTTATCCTCTTTGTAGAACATCAATTGATCATGATCTTCAGGGGTGTAGAGCTGACCCAATTGATTCCAGATACCAAGTTGACGGAACATGCCTTCCATACCAAAGGTACGGGATTCATCAGGAACAATCGGAACTACCCGTTTACCTAAAACTTTATCGCGTACAACGGTATTGAGTAGGCGCACAAATGCCATCGTTGTCGAAATCTCACGGCCTTCTGCAGTGGCTTCAAGTAGCGGAGCAAATACATCCAATGCAGGAACAGGCAAACTTTCTGCCTTCATACGACGCTGCGGTAAATAACCACCTAACTCTTGGCGACGCGCCTTCATGTACTCTAGCTCAGGGCTACCATCGGCAAATTTCACCAAAGGCATGTCATCGAGATCCTCGTCTTTTACAGGAATCTCAAAACGATCACGGAAACGACGTACATCGTCATCATTCATCTTCTTTGCTTGGTGAGCAATGTTCATCGCCTCACCAGATCCACCCATGCCATAACCTTTAATAGTGTGAGCCAGAATTACGGTTGGTTGATTCTTATGGTTAACCGCTGCATGAAATGCTGCATACACCTTGTGCGGGTCATGGCCACCACGATTGAGTTGCCAAATCTCATCGTCGCTCCAGTCGCTCACTAAAGCTTTTAATTCTGGAGTATTAAATACCGTCTCGCGAACATAGCTACCATTCTTAGACTTCATGGTTTGATACTGACCATCAACGATCTCGCCAAGGCGCTGCATCAAGATGCCTTTTTTATCACGAGCAAATAAAGCATCCCACTGGCCGCCCCACACCACCTTGATCACATTCCAACCAGCACCACGAAACTCACCCTCGAGCTCTTGAATGATGCTGCCGTTACCACGCACTGGTCCGTCTAGGCGTTGCAAGTTACAGTTCACTACAAAAATGAGGTTATCCAGTTTTTCACGGCCAGCCATACCAATTGCGCCTAAAGATTCTGGCTCGTCAGTTTCACCATCACCCAAGAAAGCCCAGACCTTACGACCTTCAGCTTTAATAAAGCCACGGTCTTGCATGTAACGCATAAAGCGCGCTTGATAAATCGCCATGATGGGACCCAAGCCCATCGATACCGTTGGAAACTGCCAGAAGTCTGGCATCAACCATGGATGTGGATAGCTAGAGATACCCTTGCCGCCAACCTCTTGGCGGAAGTTATTCAACTGCTCATCCGAGAGGCGGCCTAACATATAGGCGCGTGCATACACACCAGGTGCTGAGTGGCCTTGAACAAAAATCAGATCACCGCCATGCTCAGGTGATGGTGCATGCCAAAAATGGTTATAGCCTACGTCATATAAAGTTGCTGCTGACTGGAAAGAAGAGATGTGCCCGCCAACGTTGGTATCTTTATTCGCGCGCAGAACCATTGCCATCGCATTCCAACGGGTATAGGAACGAATGCGGTGCTCGACATTCTGATCGCCCGGTAAGCGCGCTTGATTCTCTACTGGAATCGTATTGATGTAAGGAGTCTCTGCATGAAAGGGTTGAACAACCCCATTGACTCTGGCGTGAGAAATTTGTTGATCGATTAAATAAGCAGCACGCTCAGGGCCCTCATTATGAATAACACCATCTAGGGCTTGTAACCATTCTTGAGTTTCGCCAGGATCAACGTCCTGAGAATTCTGCTTACCTAATACTTGCTCTGGAACTGCGGCCATAACTTATCTCCATTGAGTACTTCGCTATTTATTGTTCACTGTATAGGCAATATTCTAAAAAGGTATATGGGAGTAAACAAGCAATTTTCCACATAATGATAATATTTCTCATAATGTGATATTTTATTGCGCTGCAAATAAGATCTTGAATTTGCACAGGAAATGGCGTTTTCAATAGCGTAATCAGGCAAAATAAGCCTCATTCATGAAAATTTCGGTCTCTTCTAGATTACTCCTTAGCCCATTCAAATGGCTCCGAAAAATCCGGGGATTTAGGCTCGTATATACCCCACTCATTGCCATTGTTATTTTTACGGCAGTGATGGGCGTCATTTTGGGCACCCTGCAATTACAAGAAAAAAACCAGCAAGAATCAGCCCTATTCAGAGAGCTCTCTTTGGCTAAGCAGCGTATACAACTGCGCTTTGTAAATAATTTTGATGTCTTAGTCAGCATTAATCGAGAGCTAGCAGCCAGTGAAGATCAGGAAAGGCTGCGAAAAATTGCTTATCAGCAAGCAGTTGATTTGGTCAATAACAACCATGAGATTGTCAAAATCATCTGGATTGATCCAAAAAATCAGCGGCTGTGGACGGCCCCCTTAAGCAACAATAGAACAGATTGGATTAGCAGAACACAAAATGACCAATCGGCCAATGAGGGATTGAACAATGCAATCGAACTCAGCAGAAGTACAAATAGAGCATCGTTTAGTCAATTTATTAACTTAAATCTTCCAAGCAATGATCCACTTGATAAAGAAAGAAAAACTGTTTTTTGGCAGGTAGTACCCAATATTGTTGGCGGAGACATTATCGGATATTTGGCCGCCCTCTATACCGCTCAAGGTGTTTTAGATGTTGTACCAGCAGAACTAAAAGCGCATTACCGCTTTACCCTTCTCACCGACAACGAAAGAGTGCTATCGATATCATCCGATAGAAATACCCCCAAACGCGCATTTAGCAACCAGACGAGCTTAGATATTGGGGTTCTCAGTCCGAACTTAACTTTACGGATTGATACCTATCCGCCACCCACCAATCTCACCTTCCGAATGTTAATTGGCGTTGTGCTGGGATTGTGTGCCTTCGTGATTTGGAGTTTGTGGTCAGTCTTAAAACAAATGCAAGTCCGCCAAGAGGCGGAAGCTAGCCTTCGTACTGAAACGAACTTTCGTAATGCCATGGAAAATTCCACCCCCGTTGGAATTCGAGCGCATGACATGGAAAAGCGCATTACTTATGTGAACCGCGCATTTTGCGAGATGACTGGCTGGTCGGCCAACGAGCTTATTGGTCTAACCCCGCCATTCCCTTTCTGGCCTGATTCTAGGCGCGAGGAACTGGTCGATAAGATGAATCAAGCCTTGCAATCTGAGGTCATATCAAAAACAGGAATCGAGGGCGCTATTTTGCGCCGTGATGGATCGCAAATCCAAACGCGTACTTTTATTGCCCCCCTGATTAATGAGAAGGGTAATCAAACGGGTTGGATTACTTCATTAATTGATATCTCGGAACCAAAAAAGATTCGGGAAGAGCTTGCTGTGTCTCAAGAGCGTTTTGTAACTGTACTCGAGGGGCTTGATGCAGCAGTATCCGTGGTAGATCTTGAGAATGACAAACTTCTATTTGCCAATCGCTTCTATCGAGAGAAGTTTGGTGATGATGCTCAAGGCCATTTCAAATTGGCTGGTAAGCGTAATAACCTTGAAACTTTGCATGAAGTTGCCAAGGATCTGCACTCCCCGCCAGGCATTCCAAGCTCATTCCTATATCAAGAATCTGAATCGGAAGAAGTTCAACTCGATGATGGTAGCAATAAATGGTTTGAGGTCCGCCGCCGTTTCATCCCCTGGGTAGATGGTCGCTTGGCTCAGCTCCTAATTGCCACCGATATAACGATCCGCAAAGAAGCAGATGACTTAGCGCGCCAACAAGATGCGCGTATGCAATTTACAAGCCGTCTTACTACGATGGGTGAAATGGCGTCCTCTCTTGCGCATGAATTAAATCAACCTCTATCGGCTATCTCTAATTACTGTATGGGCGTTGCAAAACGCTTAGAGGCTAATCTTGATCCCTCTTTAAGTAAAGATATTTTGCCGGCTCTCGAAAAGGCATCTGAACAAGCGCATCGTGCAGGTACGATCATTCAACGTATTCGTGGATTTGTAAAGCGCAGTGAGCCTCAACGTAAATTCTCATCGATCAAGACAATCATTGATGACGCAGTGGGTCTTGTAGAAATTGAAGCGCATCGCCATCGCTTAAGCATCACATCTCAGCTGGCAGATGATTTACCTGAGGTTAATGTCGACCCCGTGCTGATCCTGCAGATCTTGGTTAATCTTCTAAAAAATGCCCTCGATAGCGTGCGTGAGGCATATCCCCTCTCCTCCCGTTGGTCAGCCCCACCGGTCAACATTAGCGCCGATTTAGATACCAGCACCTTCCCTGCCATGATGCGTATTCAGGTCACCGATTCTGGGGGTGGTATAGCCCAATCGGTCCTAGAACGCATGTTTGAGCCCTTTTTTAGTACTAAAGCCGATGGAATGGGCATGGGACTCAATATTTGCCGCTCTATTATTGAATCCCATCATGGGCGGCTTTGGGCATCGAATGTGATGGACTCCGAACGCACTAAACTGGCCGGCTGCACCTTTACAATGCTCCTACCCCTAGAATCCCCTGATTCGATGGAAAATGGATGAATATCCAATTTTTAGATTGACCTTGCGAGACCCCTTATGAACTTAGCTGCTGCCAAACCAAACCAAGCCGAAGTCGTTTATGTCGTTGACGATGATGAGGCCGTACGTGATTCACTCACATGGCTTTTAGAAAGTAATGGTTATGTGGTTCGCTGTCATGCCAGCGCTGAGCGTTTCTTGCAGTCCTTACAAAGTACTGATAAGTCGACTATCTCTTGTGCGATCTTAGATGTTCGTATGCCAGGGATGTCTGGACTTGAACTCCAAGAGCGCTTAACTAGTGAAAACTTTCCAATGCCAGTAGCCTTTATTACTGGTCACGGTGATGTCTCGATGGCAGTCTCCACCATGAAACGTGGCGCAGTAGACTTTATTGAGAAGCCATTTAAAGAAAATGATCTCTGTAGTTTGGTCGATCGCATGTTTGCTAAAGCGAGAGTGGAGTACTCACAAGCAAGTCAACGAAAAGTGACGCAGAGTTTACTGAGCAAGCTGACTGGTCGTGAGCGTCAAGTATTAGAGCGTATCGTTGCTGGTCGTCTCAATAAGCAAATTGCCGATGATCTTGGTATCTCTATTAAGACAGTTGAAGCCCACCGCGCTAATATTATGGAAAAACTCAACGTCAATACCGTAGCCGATCTTCTCCGTTTGGCGCTCTCAGATCCACAACCGAATTAATTTCTCATGCCTGCACAATTACTAGATGGCGTTGCCCTCTCTAAAAAAATTCGTACTGAAATTGCAGCGAGAGGCGCAATTGTTACTGCTAAGGGCGTTCGTCCTGGCTTAGCAGTCATCGTGGTGGGTGAAAATCCTGCTAGCCAAGTGTATGTGCGCAATAAAGTGAAGGCCTGTGAAGATGTTGGCTTTCATTCGGTATTGGAGCGTTACTCTGCTGAGCTAGGCGAAGAAGAATTACTTGCTCGCATTGCAACCCTGAATGCAGATCCATCCATTCATGGCATCTTGGTGCAATTACCGCTACCAGAACATATTGCTGCTGAGCGCGTACTCGAGGCCATTGCCCCCCAAAAAGATGTGGATGGTTTTCACGTCGCCAACGCTGGCGCTTTAATGGTCGGCCAGCCAGAGTTTAAGCCTTGTACTCCTTATGGCTGCATGAAACTCTTAGAGAGTATTGATTACCCGATTCGGGGTGCCCGTGCTGTGATTGTTGGCGCTTCTAATATTGTGGGCAAGCCCATGGCCATGCTTCTATTGCAAGCTGGTGCAACAGTGACTATTTGTAATAGCAAGACCCGCGATCTAGCTCACCACACTAAAGATGCTGATATTTTGGTGGTTGCCACTGGCAAACCCAAGATGATTGCTGGTGACATGGTGAAAACCGGTGCTGTCGTGATCGATGTTGGCATCAATCGCCTGCCAGATGGCAAGCTCTGTGGCGATGTGGATTTTGATGCCGCCAAATATATTGCTGGCTGGATCACCCCTGTGCCAGGTGGCGTAGGTCCCATGACGATCACCATGCTGCTCATGAATACTTTAGAAGCGGCAGAAAAAGCAGCTAAGCCCTAGATCCATTAAGCTAGAGGGTATGACTACATCCCTCTTTGCCCTACCCCCTGCATTACAAAATAATCCTCTCCTGACTTTTGGTCGCGGAATTGCCGCCTACTCAGAAGTAAAACCTGAGCACATCACTCCAGCGATTCAGTTCCTGCTAAAGCATGCACAGGTTGCTGTAGATACAGCAACGAATCCAAAAACACCATCCAGCTGGAACGCATTGGCTGAGCCTTTAGAAGATGCAACCGAGGCGCTAGGAAGATCTTGGGGAGTGATCTCCCATCTCAATAGCGTCGCTGACACGCCTGAGTTAAGGGCTGCTTATGGAGAGATGCTTCCAGAAGTTACTGCCTTCTTTTCTAGTCTTGGGCAAAACTTAGCACTCTATAAGAAATTCAAAGAGCTCAAAAACAGCCCTGATTTTGCAAAGCTGAATCGTGCACAAAAGAAAGTGATTGAAAACTCACTACGAGATTTTCGTTTGGGTGGCGCTGAACTCAGTGATGCTGACAAACCGCGCTTTTCTGCCATCCAGGATGAGCAAGCAGTTCTGGGTAAGGCATTCTCGGATCATGTCTTAGATGCTACAGATGGCTTTGTTCATCTAGTAACAAATAAAGCAGATCTTGCTGGATTACCAGAAGATGCTATTGCTGCCGCTGCAGATACAGCACAACAAAAGAATCTGGAAGGCTGGGCTTTTACCTTGCATTTTCCTTCTTACTATCCAGTGATGCAGTATTCCGAGAATCGGGAGCTACGTCGCCTGATGTATCAAGCTTATGTCACACGCTCATCAGAACTAGCACCCCAATACACCAAAGGCAAGCTTGATTGGGATAACACTCAAAATATGTTGGAGCAATTGCGTCTGCGCGATGAAGAAGCCCGCATGCTGGGATTTGCTAATTACGCAGCGCTCAGTTTGGCACCGAAGATGGCCAATACCGTTGACGAAGTAGATCTCTTCTTAACAAACTTTGCGATTAAATCAAAACCATTTGCCCAGAAAGATTGGGAAGAGCTTTGCGAGTATGCAAAGGCTGAACTTGGATTTGTAGATGGTCTTGAGCCCTGGGATATCCCGTTTGCTGCTGAGCGTTTGAAGCAAGCGCGTTACTCCTTCTCCGAAAATGAACTCAAACAATACTTCCCTTTACCTAAAGTATTAGATGGCCTATTCCAAGTCATTCAAACATTGTTTGGCGTCAAGATTGAATCTGCCGACTTGCCGACTTGGCATGCAGATGTGCAATCTTTTGCTGTAAAAGACCTTGCTGGAAAAATCCGAGCCTATTTCTATCTAGACCCCTATGCGAGACCTGGTAAGCGCGGTGGCGCTTGGATGGATGATGCCCGTGGTCGCCGAGAGCTAGCCAATGGAGAAATCCAGATCCCTGTAGCCTATCTCGTATGCAACTTTGCTCCTCCAGTAACCGTCGATGGGGTATTGCGCCAACCCACGATTACTCATGATGATGTGATTACCCTCTTTCATGAGAGTGGTCATGGCCTGCATCACCTCCTCACCCAAGTGAGCGCCTTAGGAGTTTCAGGTATCAATGGCGTTGAATGGGATGCAGTGGAATTACCAAGTCAGTTTATGGAAAACTTCTGCTGGGAATGGGAAGTGCTCGAGAAAATGACAGCCCACGCACAAACTGGTAAGCCATTACCGCGCGAGCTTTTTGAAAAAATCCTGGCCGCTAAGAATTTCCAGAACGGTTTAGCAACTTTGCGTCAAATTGTGATGTCTTTAACCGACTGGCGCTTACATTCGAGTTTTGATACCAAAGGTGCTACCGGACATGCAGTACTCGATGTTTCAAGAAGCATTGCGAATCAATACAACATCATTCCGCAACCTGAGATCTCTCGTTGGATTAATTCCTTTAGCCACATCTTTGCTGGTGGGTATGCGGCTGGTTACTACAGCTATAAATGGGCTGAAGTACTTTCTGCAGATGCCTACTCCGCTTTTGAGGAAGCGGCAAAACTGACTGGCAGTGTATTGGATGCGAAAACTGGAACGCGGTACCGAGAAGAAATTCTAGAGGTGGGTGGTAGCCGCCCTGCTGCCGAATCCTTTAAAGCCTTCCGCGGAAGAGAGCCGAGTATTGATGCTCTATTGCGGCATGGTGGGTTAGCTTAAAAAGCCTAGCCCACCAAGGAAGGAAGGGTTTATTTATTCATTCTTTTGCAAATAGAATCGGAAATGGTCGCCAAGAAATAAACTACCATGCCAAGGACGAAGGTGAGATAACTGCCATCGTCAAAAAATTGCAGCAATCCCACGATGACTATGCCAAGAGCAAGAACGCTGACTGTTGTTTTAGCAAACATATTGATTCCCTAAGAATGATCGTTTTTTAATAATGCACAATCTTAAGACAAAAAAGGGTTTTCTGCTTTAGAGGATGTTTTGCCCATCAACTCTTATAGCTTGTGCTTCTAGGTGATGGGCTCTTTATTTGATCACTAGCGGATACCTGCATCACCCTGACTATCCTTCACTAGCCTAAATCCTAAATGCGACATTGGGCTAAAGGGGTCTGCGCCACGGCGAGCGCTGGGACGGTAGGACTGACAGTAATCCTCATTACAAAGGAATGATCCACCCCGAATGACTCGCTTGGGAGCATTCGGTGGAACGCCATAATCATCAGGGTCATATGAATCACTGGGGCCTTTAGGATTATTGATTACGTTATTGCCATACTCTTTTGCCTGCAGCGCAAAGTAATCAGCGCGATACCAATCGGCTACCCACTGCCAAGCGTTACCTGTCATATCAAATAAACCGTAGCCATTTTCAGGAAATGTTCCTACAGCACTAGTGCCAATCGCTCCACCAGCTTTAGGACTGATGACTGGACTCACTACCGGGAATGTCTGCTTCTTTACATCCCAAATATTGGCTGGTAGTTTTCCCTCTTGCTCCAGTTGATCGCCCCATACATAGGTCGCCTGATTTAAGCCGCCACGGGCTGCAAACTCCCACTCTGCCTCGGTAGGTAAACGCTTGCCAGCCCACTTTGCATAAGCCAATGCATCTTCGTAACTTATTTGAACTACTGGATGATTACCCTTGCCATCAATATTGCTTTGTGGTCCAGTTGGATGCTTCCAGCTTGCACCTGGGACATATGCCCACCACTGCGAGTAATCATTGAGATTCACTTTTGCTTTTGTACCAACAAAAACCATGGCTCCAGCTACAAATACTGAAGCTGGCGGCTTAGGAGTTCCTGGAGGAAGTTGTACGCGAATTGTTTCCCAATCGGGGATTTGCTCTGCAGTCGTTTTGTAATTTGTTTCTTTTACAAATTTTGCAAACTGATCATTAGTGACATGAGTCGTATCCATCCAAAATCCAGATACTTTCACTTTATGAGTTGGCCGTTCATTGGCTTGAGATTTTTGATGGTCACTACCCATTAAAAATTCACCTCCAGGAATCCATGCCATTCCTTTAGGGCCCTTGACACCGTCACCAAGAAGAATTTGAGGGGCTACCTGCTGAGGTTTTGAAAAGAAGTTACTCCAGACCAAATATGCGCCAACTCCTAAAGCTGCAAGTACTGCAATCAAAACACCTGTGCGACGCATATTCATAGTATGGCTACTTTCCCAATGGAATACTAATGGTTGAAATCATCGCATATCCCTCAACCCGATTCTGAGCCCAGAACTCTTTGTACGCCCGCAGATTGATATAAGCCTGCTTTTTACCGATATTAAATAGATACCCAACTTGCGGACCAATAGCTGCAACTTGGGACTTGAAGGCACCCAACCTAGCACCACTTCCGGAGTCAGCAGTAAGTTGATAGTAAACATATCCGGCAATGCCAACCTGCCAGTTTTGAGATACAAATTGAGAGAGTGACCAATCCATATGGGAGTCGATGCCATTCTTATAATTGGTTTGATTATTCATCCAGTTATAGGTTGCGCCCACTACGCTAGAGAATTCAAGGCCGGTAGTGTTGTTCAAATAGGTGTAGCCACCACCTGCATCCATTGCAGCATGACCAATGCCAATACTAGAAAGACTGCTTGCACTATAGGTGCCCACTGGTATATCGCCGGTCACATAGGTCATGAAATTATTATTGCCTTTATTCCACGCCAAACTGGCTAGGGGATATATATCGGTACTTCCCGTTACCGAATTTGCTTTATTAAATTCAGTATTAACACTGGAGACACTTGCAAATGCAGTAGTGGTATTAGAGCCTGGTCCCCAGCCTATTCCCACATAAGGCTGACCACCCAAGATCTTTTCCTCTGCCGAGTATCCCAGCTGAAATAAGAAAATGGATTCTCTAGCGCTTAAGCCAGCATTAATGCTTTTCCCATGTTGAAAGTTTTTTGATTTATCTGCACTACCACTATAGACATAAGGCATCAATACCAATGACCAACCAGGGTTAGAGGGTACAGCTGCCATACTGGCGTACTGGCCAGACATCCAAAAGGGAACTCCACCCTCATCTGCCAATACTGATTGTGACGAAAAGAAGCCGATTGAAATCAAAAGAAGTTTAGAGAAAATTCCTAAACTTCCTTTGCAGAGCTGGCTATGCACTCAACATTCCCTCTTAACGCTGATTAAAGTTGGTTAAGTTAGCAGGTGGGGGATTGGGGAACTTATTAACCGAGGCAAGATACTCTTGAATTGCTTTGAAAGCATTCACTGAAATTGATTCGTAATTGACTAACTGCAAATCTTCATGCGGATCCATTTCGATGTTATAAACCTTTGGGTAGTACATTGGAACTGAATTAGCAGCTATGCCGCCAAGCATTTGCTGTCCAGTACCCGTCCGATTCATATCCCTAAAATACATTCTCCACTGCTTCCAGCGAACTGCTACTAAATCTGCGCCAATAAATGATATTAAATGTTCGCGATTACCTGTTTTGCTTTTACCAGTAAGCATATCTAATTGATTGACCCCATCAATGGCTCGATCTGTTGGTAGCTTAGCGCCTAAGATAGTGGCGAAGGTTGGCATAAAGTCCATGATCGAAAACATGGCATATGAGGAGGTATTTGGGGCGATGTGACCAGGCCAGCGTATAAAGCAAAAAGTCCGAACAGCTCCTTCCGTAGCCTCGCCTAGATCTCCTCGAAACGGGCCATTTGATCCCATGTCAGGAGCGCCAAGACCCAATCGATCATAAGTCATCATGTACTGTCCGGTACTGCCATTATCGGAGGCAAAAACCAAAATAGTATTGTCCTCAATATTCATTTCTTTGAGGGCATCCATGATTTGGCCAACGTGATAATCCCCTTCCATCAATTTGTCACCGTACTGACCAATGCGGGACTTTCCTGCAAATTGTTTAGAGGAAAGATTGGGCGAGTGACCCATTGAGAATGGCAGATAAAGAAAGAATGGTTTACCAGCAGCATTTTCCTGCTTCATAAATGCAATTGATTTTTCAGTTAATTCATTATCAATCTCTGCTCTGACCTCCATCGTAAATGGCTTCACACGCTGAAGCGGTCCATTCCCCTTTTGCTGAGTAACCCAAGGTCCCTTTTCATATAAAACCTTATCGGATACATTTGGATAGGAATGTGTTTGTATAGCTTGTGCAACGTAGGTAGCAGCATCCCAAGAGACATCCGGCGGTAAACCGTAATACTGATCAAATCCGTGAGCACCAGGCAAACTCTGAGGTGATGCACCTAAATGCCATTTTCCAAAAATTGCGGTTGCGTAACCTGCATCTTTAAACAATTTACCCATTGTGTAGGCTTTTCCTGGCAAAGTACTAGGAGTACCTGCCTCCGCAACAAGTGACAAACCATTTCGAATAGAGTATTGCCCAGTCATTAATGCAGCACGAGATGGTGTGCATGCTGGCTCCACCAAATACTGGGTCAGCTTCAGTCCACTCTTGGCTAATTCATCAGTACGTGGCGTAGGAGCACCTCGTAATTCACCGCCACCGTAGGGCCCCATATCTCCATAACCTACGTTATCAGCAAGAATAAAAACAACGTTGGGTTTCTTTTGTTTGGGGGCAGATTGCGCAAATACGGTTGGCGCAGCTATTGAAATTGATAAAACTCCAATCAGTATTCTTTGTAAAAACATTTCAATCCCTATGATGTAGTTAATGCAATTGCTTATTTATTTGCATACCCTTTAAAGTCTTCGCCGACCTTGATATTGGGGTACTTCTTGATACTTGCTTCATAGCCCTCTATCCACTTAAAGCTTGGGGCATAAACCCAACCCAAGGTCAGATCCGTATACATGAGATTGTTATCTTCATGCGGATCGCTACTCAAGTCATAAATCATTGGAATCTGAGGTTTCACATAAGGCTTTCCAATGGACTCGGGAGATTCTGCATACCTAAAGATCGTTTTATAGATCTTCCATTTAATTGACATCAACTCCCCATCAATACCAAAGAATGGGTACAAATCACGACCCGTTGTTTTACTTTTACCTAGCATGAATTGCGAGGAATCAACACCATCTATTGGTCGATCCTTAGGAACTAAATTAGATGAGCCGACCATACCAGCGATTGTTGGCATCCAGTCAACTGCAGCAAACATTTCCTCAGTAACAACACCTGAAGGCACTTTTCCTGGCCAACGAATCATCGCAGGTACACGCATACTTCCCTCAAATGGCGTGTTGAAGAAATTGCCACGCCAAGGTCCGTTAGTAGCACCCCCAATCTGAGGGCTTGCTCCACCACCAGCATTATCACTACTGAAAATAAAGATAGTATTGTCTTCAATGCCTGCATCTTTAACGGCTTGCATCACCTGACCAACACGATAGTCCATCTCGGCAACAAGATCAGCAAAGAGCCCGCCGCGTGCAGTCGACTTGCCGGCAAAATTAGGGTTAGCCATTGGAGGCTCATGCATCTCTGAATACCCTACATATACAAAAAATGGCTTATCTTCTGCTGCATTTTTCTTGATGTATTCAACCGTCTTGGGAATAATGTACTTCTCATCAATCACTGGACGAATCTTTAGATCAAGCGGCATGACGGGTTTAGATTTTTGCCCTTTCTTTCCTTCCCAGAGCATTGGAATGGGAACTCCACTCTCTTTAAATAGAGGCCACTGTGTATAGCCAGCTTGATCCCATGTATCGGGGGTGCCCCACCATTCATCAAAACCCTGATCATTAGGCATACGGCCTTGCGTGTTACCTAAATGCCACTTACCGTATAGAGCAGTGGCATAACCAGAATCAGAAAGTAACTTAGCGATGGTGTATTCCCATGGCGCCATTCCCGCCTTTCCTTGACCGGGCCAAGGAACTGAAGTGGTTCCTGATCGTACCGGGTGACGCCCGGTCATGATGGCAGAACGAGATGGCGTGCACTGAGCTTCAACGTTGTAGTTATTAAAGCGAATGCCTTGACTTGCTAACTTATCAATATTTGGCGTAGCCACTGTTCCACCATAAACACCAAATGATCCCCATCCAGTGTTATCAACCAGGAAGTAAACGATGTTTGGTTTTTTTGGATTGGAGTTACTAGCGGTCTGCGCTAAAGCAGATGGAGCAATCAATGAAACTGATAATAACCCAATCAATATTGGTTTTAAGAACATTAAAGACTCCAGAATTTTTAGTTTTTGTTTGATTGGTCGGCCAATATCTATTTCTAGCTATTGGCATAAATATCTAATTAATAACGATACTTTAATTGATAAGTGTTTCAATCAGGGGGAAAAGGGCCTAGAAATCCACAGCTTCAAGAGAATCTAGCTATAAACCCTTAAAAGTAAAGTCGAAATATCGAAAAGCTAAGAGTTAAGGCTCAAGAGTCTTACTTTAAGTCTTATGAATCGTCGCTATCACAGGCGCATGGTCAGAAGGCTGCTCCCAGGTTCTAGGTTCCTTATCAACTGTGCTGGCGCTGCATTTTTCTTTCAGGGCTTCGCTTAATAGAATGTGATCAATACGCATGCCAGCATTTCTTCTGAAACCCATCATCCGATAGTCCCACCAACTAAATGTTTTAGGCGCTTGCTCAAACATTCTGAATGAATCACTGAGTCCAAGATTGATTAACTCTTGGAATGCGTTTCTTTCTGGTGGTGAAACCAGGTTCTGCCCTTCCCACGCTTTTGGATCATGAACATCCTGATCTTCTGGCGCAATGTTGTAGTCACCCAGAAGTGCTAAGCGTTGGTTTTGCTCTAGCTCTTCTGTTAACCAAGTGTGTAGTTTGTTCAACCAATCTAGTTTGTAAATGAACTTATCGCTATCGGGTGATTGTCCATTCGGAAAATAGGCTGAGATCAGTCTAATTGGCTTTGTTCCTGCAAATGGAATAGTAGCGGCCAAGATGCGCTGCTGCTCATCATCGCAGTTTGGAATGTTTCTGATGGGCTTCAGAAAGGTTGTCGCTGCGTCAGAGGCAATAGCAGCTAAAGCCGCCTTACGCACAATAATGGCAACACCGTTATAAGTCTTTTGCCCTGCGGCGATGCTGAGATAGCCCGCTGCCTCTAATTCTTGATGGGGATACTTATCATCTGTGAGTTTGAGTTCTTGTAAACACAAGGCATCAATCGGCTGCTGCTTTTTTTCCTGATCTTGCAACCAACGAAGTACGTGTGGAAGGCGAACCTTTAAGGAATTAACATTCCACGCCGCAATTCGTATTGAATCAGTCATCTATCCCCAGTTCCTGTAACTTGCGAGTAATCGTATTACGTCCGATGCCAAGGCGTTGTGCTGCCTCCACCCTACGGCCACGCGTTACTTCTAGCGCGGCTTGCAATACTGCTTTCTCAAACCGTGAGCATAGCGCATCGTAAACCTCTTTATCACCATCTTGCAGCATTTTGGTGGCTAAACGTCCAAGCCCGCTTTCCCAATCGCCTGTAGCTGATTTTGCAGCAGCCGGGTTTGCGGGGGCAGATTCGCCATGCAATATGACAGACTGTTCACCAGCTTGTGCCATGATGTCTGAAGGTAAATCACTGACACCAATGATGTTTGCGGGTGTCATAACTGTCAGCCAATGACATAAGTTCTCGAGCTGACGAACGTTGCCTGGAAATGGCATCGCTGTCATCTCTTTTAATACCTCATCAGAAAGCTTCTTAGGCTCAACGCCTAATGACTTGGCACAGCTGAGCATAAAGTGTCTTGCCAGCATCGGAATATCTTCACTACGCTCGCGTAATGAAGGCATGCGTAAACGCATGACATTCAAACGATGTAATAAATCTTCCCGGAAAAAACCTGCTGCAACTCTGGAATCTAGATTTTGGTGGGTTGAAGCAATAATCCGCACATTGGCCTTAATGGGGTCTTGACCTCCAATACGGTAGAAATGCCCATCAGTTAAAACACGCAAGAGTCGAGTTTGCAAATCAAATGGTAGGTCACCAATTTCACCTAAGAATAAGGTGCCACCATCGGCCTGCTCAAAGCGACCACGACGCAAAGTCTGTGCCCCTGGGAAGGCCCCACGCTCATGGCCAAATAATTCTGACTCAAGCAGATCTTTGGGTACCGCTGAGGTGCTCAGTGATACAAAAGGTCCTTTAGCTCTGGGACTATGTTTATGCAATGCATGCGCTACTAACTCTTTACCAGTACCAGACTCACCGGTGATCAGAACAGTTGCATGAGACTGGGCTAAGCGACCAATTGCACGGAAGATTTCTTGCATCGCAGGAGCTTGGCCAATGATTTCAGAAGCATCTTGCCTTAATGTGGATAGCTCCTTGGCTCCTGAATCATTCCGAATGCCCTGCTCTACTGCCCGATGGATTAGCTCAACAGCTTTCTCCACATCAAACGGTTTGGTGAGGTACTCAAACGCACCGCCCTGAAAAGAGGAAACCGCAGAGTCAAGATCAGAGTAGGCTGTCATGATGATGACCGGCAGATTGGGATGACTTAATTTGACATGCTGCAGCAAGTCCAAGCCATTTCCCCGAGGCATCCGAATATCTGAGATCAACACCTGAGGAGATTCTTTCTCCAGCGCATTGAGGACATCGTTAGGGTTGGAAAAGCTTTTATGCGGGATATTCTCTCGCGCCAATGCTTTTTCTAGAACCCAGCGTATTGATTGGTCATCGTCGACGATCCAAATTGGTTTCATGATGTTCTCTCCTGCCTACGATATGGAATTTGAATATGAAAATCGGTACGTCCAGGGCGGCTATCGCAAGCAATAAAGCCCTGATGTTGTTGCACAAAGGTCTGCGCCAGAGTGAGACCTAAGCCACTACCACCCTCCCTTCCCGATACCAAGGGAAAGAAGATGCGCTCAATGATTTCTTCTGGAATGCCTGGTCCGTTATCGATCACGTGCAAATCCATCGCTAATTTATAACGTTGCTTTGCGATCGTGACTGAACGTGCCACACGAGTTTTGAGTTCGATCTGGGCAATGCCCTGGCTAATCTCTTCAGAGAGTGCTTGGGCTGCATTGTGAACGATATTGAGGGTCGCCTGAATCAATTGTTCACGATCGCCCATCACATCTGGAAGACTGGTATCGTAATTGCGAATAATTTTCAGACCCTTAGGAAACTCTGCCAATACGAGACTGCGAACCCGCTCAAGCGCTTCATGCACATTGAACGCTTCAATCACATGAGCCTTACGATGCGGCGCCAACAGACGGTCTACTAAGTCCTGTAAACGATCGGACTCTTTAATAATGACTTGCGTGTACTCACGCAAACCTTTTTCAGGTAACTCAAACTCTAATAGCTGAGCTGCCCCACGAATACCGCCCAAGGGATTTTTAATCTCATGGGCTAGATTGCGCATTAATTGCTTATTGGCTTCTACTTGCTGTGTCACACGCTCATCGCGCTCACTGCGCAACTGTTGGTCGATTGGGAACCACTCCATCAGGATGAGATCTGGGTCATCCAGTGCAGCGACAACTACGTGCGCCTGGATAGAATCTTGATGGATGCTGCCTGGCAAGGAATGCAAAACCATTTCTTGACGTTGAGCGGAAACATGGCCAAGCTTCACTTCTGAAATCATGTCGCTCAAAGCACCCGTATCACCAAATAAGTCATGCACAGACTGACCCTCAAGTGATTTACGCGATAGATCCAGCGCTGACTCTGCAGCTGGGTTCACATAAACCAATTGTTGGGTCTCCGCCTCAAATACCACGATGGCATTGGGCATCTGATCAAGCAATGTCGGAAAAAAAGGAGCAGCCGTAGCTGCTCCCTTGAACGAATTGCGCAACAGACCTGCGCTCAATCTCTCTCCTTCGCTT
>CANFRA010000029.1 GCA_947449305.1 Burkholderiaceae bacterium | reverse complement strand
CGGGGGTGGGGAGAATGACTAATCTGGCTACCGCGCAGAAGCTTGCGCCGTCCAATCTACAACTGCCGGTTTCGGCATATTTTGACGCTGACCTGTATCAGCGGGAAATAGAACTGCTTTTTAAGCAGGGGCCTGGCTATGTTGGCCATGAACTCATGGTGCCTGAAATTGGCTCCTATCAAACCCTTTCTGCAGAAAACGAAGGTCGCATCCTCGTTCGCAACGACTCTGGTGTTGAACTACTTTCTAATGTCTGCCGTCATCGCCAAGCACTCATGCTTAATGGCAAAGGTAAAGCAGACAATATCGTTTGCCCACTTCATCGCTGGACTTACGACTTGGGTGGAAATTTATTAGGTGCGCCCCATTTTGAGGATAAGCCTTGCCTCAACTTAGGTAAGTCCCCTTTGCAAAATTGGCAAGGGATGTTATTTGAAGGTCCACGCGATGTGCGCGCTGACCTTGCAAAACTAGGCGTTTCTGAGGATCTTCAATTTGATGGCTATATGCTTGATCATGTTGAAGTACACGATTGCAATTACAACTGGAAAACGTTTATTGAGGTTTATCTCGAGGATTACCATGTTGTGCCGTTTCATCCTGGCTTGGGTAAGTTTATTTCTTGTGAGGACTTACACTGGGAGTTTGGTGACTGGCATAGCGTACAAACCGTTGGTATTCATAAAGATTTGCAAACTCCAGGTTCACCGGTATATCGCAACTGGCACGATGCAGTCTTGCGGCAATATAAAGGCAAGACTCCACGGCATGGGGCGATCTGGCTGACGTACTACCCTAATGTGATGGTGGAGTGGTACCCAGGGGTTCTCTGTGTTTCTACCTTGCATCCAATGGGTCCAAATAAAACTCGCAATATTGTTGAGTTTTATTACCCAGAAGAAATTGCCTTATTTGAGCGCGAGTTTGTAGAGGCCGAGCGTTCCGCCTACATGGAAACTTGTATTGAAGATGATGAGATTGGTGAGCGCATGGATCAAGGTCGTGCCGCCCTGTTTGCGCGTGGTATTAACGAAGTAGGACCTTATCAAAGCCCCATGGAAGACGGTATGCAACATTTTCATGAATGGTACCGTCGCGTCATGAATTTTCAAGGCGCATAATTAAGGCGCACTCTTAAACCATTTTGCATTCAAGATAGGAAGCCTTATGACTCCTCTAGTTTCCGCAAACCAGTTAGAAGAAATTCTCAATAGTGGTGAGAATGTTTTGCTCTGCGATTGTCGCTTTGATTTAACTAACACAGAAGCCGGTAGAAAAGCATACGAAGAAAGTCATATCCCCGGCGCTATTTATGTCGATCTTGATCAAGACATGTCTGGCACTAAAACAGGAAGTAATGGTCGACACCCGCTTCCCACTCCACAAGATTGGGCAAAAACTAAAGCCCGCCTAGGCATTAGTCCAAATACTTTAGTAGTCGCTTACGATAAACAAGGCTCAGTCTATGCCAGCCGCCTGTGGTGGATGCTCAAAGCCACTGGGCACGCCAATGTCCGCGTGTTAGACGGTGGCTTAGATTCTTGGAATGGTCCGATGGGCACAATACCCCGCAAACCGACACCGACATCTCAAGCGATTGAGCCCATGCCTTATGTTGGCCTCGTATCGGTTGGTGATGTGGTGAGCAATCTTCAGTCTGGCAAAAATCTCGTACTTGACGCTAGAGCAAACGATCGTTTTCATGGACAAAATGAAACTCTAGATCCTATTGGTGGTCATATCCCTGGTGCAATCAATCACTTCTTTAAAAATAATCTTTCAGCCACCGCATTTAAAACTCCAGAGCAACTGTTTAAAGATTTTGTAGAGTTATTGGGCTCCAAAAAACCATCTGAAATCATTCATCAGTGTGGCTCAGGGGTTACTGCCTGTCACAATCTGTTGGCAATGGAAGTAGCGGGATTAAAAGGCTCACGTCTTTACGCAGGCAGTTGGAGTGAATGGTGCGCCGACCCTACAAGGCCTATTGCCACTGATAAGTAGCGATTAAGCTCTCAATGCAACATTGATAGCAAGATCACAAATCCTACGCCACATGCAATTAAAAGAGTTTGACGTAAGGACTCAACCCAATGGGGGCGGCGATGCATTTGCGGGATTAAATCACTCACCGCAATGTAGATAAAACTGCTCGATGCAATAACCAGCAGATAAGGCATCGCAGCATGCGCTTTCTCTAAAAAGAAGTACGCCAATGCACCACCAAGTACTGCTGCTAATCCACAAATCAGGTTGTACAACAATGCACGAGCTTTTGAGAAGCCCGCATTGAGCAGCACAATAAAGTCGCCAATTTCTTGTGGAATCTCATGCGCGATGATCGCTATTGCAGTAAAGATACCAACTTGATAGTCGGCCATAAAAGCAGCAGCGATCAAAATACCATCGACAAAATTATGAATGCCATCGCCAACTAAAATCATCCAACCGCTACGTCCAGCATTCTCGGCATCATGTCCATGGTGATGGGAATGGCCATCTCCCTCATGATGGTGGTCATGACGCAGAAGAGCAATTTTCTCAAGCAAGAAGAAGCCCAATAAACCTGCAAGCAATGTCGCAAACAACAACTGTGGGCTTGCCCCTCCCATGCTGAATGCTTCAGGCAAAGAATGCAGCAAAGCGGTTGCCAGCAAAATGCCGACCGACAAACTCACCATGTTGTGGACCATCTTAGCAAGCAAGGCTACAGAAAAGGTAGCAGCTACCAATACGCTAGCAGCGCCAGCTAAGGCGGTAACCAAAAGAATTATTTGTAGAACAGTCATGCGGATTAAGCTACACCATTTTTCTTAAACCAAGCGATGCACTTCTCCCAGCCATCTTTAGCGGGGCCCTCGCGATAGGTTGCGCGATAGTCAGCGTGGAACGCATGCGGAGCATCTGGATACACCTCAAACTGAGATGCCTTGGCAGCAGGATTCTTAGGCGCTGCTTGGGCTAATGCCGCCTTCATCTGATCAACGCTCTCTAGAGAAATACCAGCATCAGCACCACCATACAAACCAAGCACTGGCGCCTTCAAGTCAGCAGCAATATCGACTGGATGACGGGGATTACCTTCAGTCTTTTCGCCAATTAAGCGGCCATACCAAGCCACGCCTGCGCGCACCTGTGGCAATGTGGCGGATAACCAAGTAATACGACCACCCCAACAGAATCCAGTGACGCCAACTCTTTTAAGATCGCCGCCATTTTTTCCAGCCCACACCAAAGTAGCCTGTAAGTCATTTAAGACTTGCACGTCTGGGGTTTTGGAAACAATATTAGTGAAGATTTCTGCGGTAGTGCCATAGGCATTAGGATCACCAGCGCGAGTAAAAAACTCTGGAGCAATAGCGAGATAACCCAGCTTTGCAAAACGACGAGTAACGTCAGCAATGTATTCATGTACACCAAAGATTTCGCTCGTCACAATAATAATCGGCAAAGATCCTTTGGCTTTTTCAGGGCACGATACATAAGCGGGCATCTGAAAGCTGCCTACTGGAATCATTTGCTCGCCTGCTTTCAGGCCTTTGAAATCAGTCTCAATCGCAGCAGCCATCACTGGTTCTGATGCTGTCACAAATCCAACGCCGATAGTAGTTACGGCTGTAGCACCTATTGCTGAGGACTTCATGAAGCCTCTTCTGCTATTTTGTATTTTTTCACTCATTCTTATCTCCTCATCTTTATTTCTAATGGGCTTCTTCCCAATTATCGCCAATACCAATACTCACTACCAAAGGCACTTTCAGCTCGGCAACATTACACATCAAACCGGGTAATTTAGCCTGTAGGAGTTCGATTTCGTCCATCGGGACGTCAAACACCAATTCATCATGTACCTGAAGGAGTAATTTTGTTTTCAATTGCTCCTTTTCAAGCCAATCCTCTACTGCAATCATGGCCAACTTAATCAAATCTGCAGCAGTGCCCTGCATCGGAGCATTAATTGCAGCCCGTTCAGCCCCTTGGCGGCGAGGGCCATTCGAACCCTTAATTTCCGGCAACCAAAGTCGACGCCCAAAGACTGTTTCTACATAACCATTTTCTCTGGCTTCCAAGCGAGTGTGCTCCATATATTGCGCAACCCCTGGGTAACGATCAAAGTATTTGGCAATATAGTTTTGCGCAGCAGAGCGTTCAATACCCAAGTTGCCCGCAAGACCGAATGCACTCATGCCATAAATCAAGCCAAAATTAATGACCTTGGCATAACGCCTCTGCTCAGAGCTCACATCATCTAAGGGAATGCCAAAGATTTCTGCAGCTGTAGCCTGGTGAACGTCCTTACCATCCCTAAAGGCTGTTAATAAGTTTTCATCTTCAGCAATATGCGCCATGATGCGCAGCTCAATTTGCGAATAGTCAGCCGATAGTAATTTACAACCATCAGCCGGTACAAAAGCCTCCCTAATACGACGACCTTCTTCAGTACGCACAGGGATGTTCTGTAAATTGGGATCACTAGAGGCCAAGCGGCCAGTGACTGCAGTTGCTTGAGAGAAATTGGTATGAACACGACCCGTCTTTGGGTCAGCCATACGTGGAAGTTTCTCAATATAGGTTGACATCAGCTTCGCTAAACTGCGGTAGTCCAAGATACGCGCTGGCAAGGGGTAATCTTCAGCCAGCTTTTGCAATACCTCTTCATCGGTGGATGGCGCACCAGACGGCGTCTTCTTAATGACTGGTAATTCCAGTTGGCCAAATAAGATTTCAGCAATCTGTTTGGGCGACTGAATATTGAAGGGTTGTCCAGCAAGCTGATGAATCTCGCCTTCTAGCTCCAAAAGACGTTTACCCACTTGCTGCCCTTGCTTGGCCAATAAGGCGGAATCAATCCGAATACCGTTGCGCTCCATGATGCCCAGCACACGCATCGCTGGCATTTCAATCCTTTCATAGACATATAACAATCCAAGACTTTCCTGAATCTGTGGCCACAGCTCTAAATGAAGGCGTAAGGTAATGTCTGCATCCTCTGCTGCATAGTCCGTAGCAATCTTCAGATCAACCTGATCAAAGCCAATTTGATGAACACCTTTGCCGCAAACCTCTTCGTAACGAATCGTCTTCATACCCAGGTGACGCTCAGCCAAGCTATCCATATTGTGTGGAAGATGCGATTCCAATACATAAGACTCGAGCAAGGTATCAAATGCAATACCGTTTAAGGTAACGCCATAGTTGGCAAAGATATGCGCGTCATACTTTAAGTTTTGCCCGACCTTTAAATGCGTTTTACTTTCTAACCAAGGTTTCATGCGCGCAAGAACAGTGGCGCGATCTAGCTGCACCTCTCCATTACGATGTGCCACCGGAATGTAACAAGCTTCACCTGGCTTGACCGATAAAGAAATACCAACCAACTCTGCAGCCAGTGCATCCAGACCAGTTGTTTCTGTATCGACTGCCGTCAGCTCGGCCGACTCAATTTTCTTCAGCCATTTTTCAAAACTTACTTCATCTACTACGCATTCATATTTTTTCTCAATCGCGCCTTGCAAATCTCTTGTGTTTTGCGATAAATCTTTGGTGGGTGATGTTGCAATCACTGCAGACTTTTTAGCAAAGGGGGCTTCCTCAGACGGTGTATTGGTGATTAAAGTGCCAGCCAAGTCAAAGGCGGCCTCAGCCGCAGGAGCTTCATTAGGCGGGCTTGTCAGCTGCTTTTCTACATCACGCAACCAAGTCTTAAAAGCGTAGCGCTCAAATAGCTCACGAAGTAAAGCGGCATCTTCAGACTTCGCATGAAGATCATCTAAGCTTGGTAAATGTGGCGATAAATCACAATCCGTTTTAACGGTGATTAGTTGTCGCGCTTTAGGTAGCCACTCCAATGCAGCGCGAAGATTTTCTCCAACGACACCTTTCACTTGATCGGCATTGGCCATTAAATTATCAAGATCACCAAATTCTGCTAACCATTTATTGGCTGTCTTCGGTCCAGCCTTTGGAACGCCCGGAACGTTATCGACTGTATCGCCAATAATGGATAAGTAATCGACTATGCGCTCTGGTGGAACACCAAACTTTTCAATTACGCCTGCGATATCCAATTTTTCATTGCTCATGGTATTAATCAAGGTCACTGATGGATTGACTAGCTGAGCTAAATCTTTATCCCCAGTGGAGATGATGGTCTCCCAACCTGCTTCTGTAGCTTGGCAAGCCAAGGTACCGATCACATCATCAGCCTCAACCCCAGAAACCATTAATACCGGCCAACCCAATGCTTTGACAATCGCATGAATCGGCTCAATTTGTTTGACCAAATCCTCCGGCATTGGTGAGCGATGGGCCTTGTACTCGGAGTACATTTCATCCCGGAAAGTCTTGCCTTTGGCATCAAAAACACAGGCAATATGGTCGGCCTTGAGTTCAGACCGAGCTCGGCGCATCATATTGACCATGCCATAGATAGCCCCAGTGGGCTCCCCAGCCCCATTTCTAAGGTCTGGCATAGCATGGAAGGCGCGATAGAGGTAGCTAGAGCCGTCTACCAACAAGAGTCTATGTTTAGTCATACTGCAATCGTACAATCTAGTTGTGAATTGCCTACAGGTTTGGTTAAGGAACCGTCCGAGAGTAGGCTTAAAAAGGTGAAAAATGATGCATGCACTAACTAACTTAATTAGCCACGCCTTCAATCAAAACCTGGCTCTCATGAGCTTTTTGATGGCTTTTGGACTTTTAGCAGCAGCGCCTGCACATGCCCAGAATAACAGTCAGGCCCTAAGCCCCTCAGAACTCAACCGCATTAACAATCAGCCGCTTGCACCTGTTGCAACTCCATCAGGCGCCCTCAATTCTCCCCAGAGCCGCAATCCTAGCTATCAATACAAGGATGCCAATGGGACAGAAATTATTGAATACAAAGACACAAATAGCCCAACGCAAGTTCAAGTAAAAACCAAGTACACCACCTACGAAATGTCTCCACCAGATTCTGTGAAGCCTGGAGCGCAATCTGGAGAGGGTGGTTTACTGAGCGTGCCTAGCATTAGTATTCCGCTTAAGTAAAAAAGAATAGTTACTGCTTTATGGCTGTATTTACCCCAATCGAACTAAAAGATATTTCTCATTGGATTTCTGAAGACTTCAAGATTGGTCAAGCCAGCGAAATTCGGGGAATTCATGGTGGGATTGAAAACTCCAATTTTTTCCTCGACACCATCCAGGATGGAAAAAAACAAGAGTACGTTTTAACCATCTTCGAAAGATTATCTGCGCCGCAACTGCCTTATTACCTGGAATTGATGCGCCACCTGGCAAACAAAGGTATTCCGGTTCCAAGGCCGATTGAAAATCATCAAGGTGAAATTCTGTTTTCACTCAAAGGCAAGCCTGCTGCAATTGTGAGCAAGCTACCTGGATTGTCTAGACTCGAGCCACAGGAAAAACACTGCAGCATGGTTGGCGAGATGCTAGCCAAGATGCATTTAGCTGGCAAGGACTTTTCTAAGACTCAAGAAAACTTACGCAGTCTTGGATGGTGGCAAAAAACAATTCCTTTGGTATTGCCGCACGTCAATACATCACAAAAAGATTTACTGACGCACGAGCTAGCAATACAAGAAGCCTTTTTCAGCTCAGCTGCTTATGACATGATTCCGCAAGGTGCCAGCCACTGCGATCTCTTTCGCGACAACGTCTTATTTGATCCAAGCGGAGCAGCGGATACCTCCCATGATCAATTAGGTGGTTTTTTTGACTTCTATTTCGCTGGTACTGATAAGTGGTTATTTGACCTAGCAGTGACTGCCAATGATTGGTGTCTGGCTGACAATAAAGAGGGTTTAGATCCGGCACGTCTTGAGGCCCTCATGCAAGCGTATCAGTCAGTGCGCCCCCTCACTAGAGAAGAGCAAGCAAGCTGGCCTCTCATGCTACGTGCAGCAGCACTACGTTTCTGGGTATCCCGCCTTTGGGATTTTTATTTACCTAGAGATGCGCAAATGTTGACGCCCCATGACCCAACTCACTTTGAACGCATTCTTTTAAGTCGCCGATCCCTATGAAACTAAACTCCGTTCCACCTAAAGAAGGTTATACCTGGATCAGACAAGGTATTTGGCTCTTCAAACAGAATCCGTTGGGCTTCTTGATGTTGGTCTTTTTATATATCTTTGCCGCTCAATTGGCAGTGATTATTCCGGTGATTGGTGTATTTGCTGTGTTGCTTCTCACGCCAACACTATCGGTAGGATTTATGACTGCTTGTCGCCAAGCTATTCAAAAAGAGCGCATCAGTCCGATGGTGTATTTGATCGCATTGAAGTCTGGCGCCCTCGTACGCAGACGTATCTTGCAATTGGGTATCGTATATGCAGTTCTGATTTTGGTTCTGAGCTTTGCCTTAAGTCTCTTGGTTGATTTTGAATTGCTAATCCCATTAATGACAAGCGATAAGCCGATTACACCCGAGGCCCTTCGTCAAATTTACTTGGTGCTGTTCTTTGGGGCCATTCTCTATATTCCAGTAGCTATGTTGATGTGGTTCTCACCAGTTCTCGTAGCCTGGGCCGATATGCCAGTTGCTCAAGCACTCTTTTCTAGCTTCTTAGCCTCCTGGACTAATAAGGCAGCATTCTTTGCATATCTGACAATTTGGAGTGTTGTTTTGATTGCCATCCCATTAACAGTGGGCATGATTTTTGATGTAATAGATCTAGGCCAGGCTGCTTCTTTCATTATTGCGCCCATCTCTATGGCAGGTCTGACTGTAATGCACTGCTCTTTCTATGCGACATGGAAAGCTTGCTTCACAGAGGATGAAGTCATTCCAACTGCTTGAGCATCAACTAAGGATTCAAACTAATCAATAGCAGCAAGCTTGGCAATACTGAGCTGCAACCATTTCACGCCATGGCGCTTGAAACTCACTTGGGCCCGAGCATCCGCATCCACTCCTTCTAAGCCCGTAACGCGCCCTTCACCAAATTTTGTATGAAACACGTTTTGACCAATTGAAAATGGATAGCTTCCACGCGGTGGCGAAGCCAATCGTTTCACTTCAGTTGAAGCTGAGCCAACTCGCTTTGTAGATCTCGGACGTTCGCTGCCAGAGTCAAAAAAATCATTAGATTCGTATTCGCGCTGGCGGGTATAGCCATCCTGCCAGGTCGCTCCAGAATTGGCGCTGCCACCCCAGCGTGCATCTTTTGCCTTTGGCGTGAGCCACTTCAAAGATTCGGAAGGTAATTCTTCTAAGAAACGGGATGGCATGTTGTAGCGCACTTGGCCATGGAGCATGCGTGACTGAGTATGTGACAAATACAAACGCTCTTTAGCGCGAGTAATCGCGACATACATTAAGCGACGCTCTTCTTCTAAGCCATTTTGCTCATTAATACTGTTCTCATGAGGAAATAAACCTTCTTCTAGACCCGTAATGAATACGGAAGTGAACTCCAAGCCTTTGGCAGAGTGCACTGTCATTAACTGCACTGCATCTTGTCCAGCTTGAGCTTGGTTATCTCCGGCCTCTAATGAAGCATGGGATAAGAAAGCAGCTAAGGGAGACACCTCAACGACACCAGGAGCATTTTCTCCAGGAAGCATAGCTGCAGCCGCGTCCTGCCCGTAACCCTCTTCGGCAATAAAAGCGGTTGCAGCATTAATCAATTCTTGCAAGTTCTCGACACGATCTTGGCCTTCGCGCTCCGACAGATAGTGCTGAATCAAACCGCTGTGCTGAATTACAAACTCAACGGTTTCAGGAAGAGTGTTGTGACGCGTGGCTTCACGCATGTGGTCTACCAGGCGCACGAAGCCACCAAGTGCAGCACCAGCTTTACCCTCTAAGGAAGAGGCAGCGGTGTACAAAGAGCATTGCTGAGACCTAGCTGCATCTTGTAATGCCTCAATTGATCTTGCGCCAATGCCACGTGTCGGAAAATTGACTACCCGCGAGAAAGAAGTGTCATCGTTCGGATTTTCGAGTAAACGTAAATACGCAAGTGCATGCTTAATTTCAGCGCGCTCGAAGAATCGTAATCCACCATAGACGCGATAAGGAATGGCTGCGGAAAATAAGGCATGCTCAATAATTCGAGACTGTGCATTGCTTCGATACAGCAGCGCTATTTCGGTACGTTTAATACCGCTACTAATTAGGGCTTTAATCTCATCAACTAACCAAGCAGCCTCTGCGTGATCGCTTGGCGCATCAAAGATACGGACCGGTTCACCGTGACCTGCATCGGTGCGTAAATTTTTTCCAAGTCGTTCTGAATTATTGGCAATCAAATGATTTGCTGTATCTAGGATATGTCCATGCGAGCGATAGTTCTGCTCCAATTTCACCATCATGGGGTGATATTGCTTTTCGTAAAGACGCATATTCTCAACATCAGCACCGCGGAAGGCATAAATACTTTGATCGTCATCGCCTACAGCAAACACTGCACTACTTCCCATACCGCTCACATTAATACGACTAGCATCATGGCCAGATAACAATTTGAGCCACGCATATTGCAAAGCATTGGTATCCTGAAACTCATCGATCAAAATGTGGCGGAAGCGTTCTTGATAATGGGTGCGAATCGCTTCGCTATGTTTTAGCAACTCGTAGCTGCGCAACAGGAGTTCAGCAAAATCTACTACTCCCTCACGCTGGCATTGCTCATCATAGGCTGCATAGAGTTGCGCCATCTTCGCCTGAAAATCATCGCCTACGGATAAATCTTTGGCTCGCTGTCCGCGCTCTTTAGCGTGAGCAATAAAGTACTGCAGTTGTTTTGGAGGGTACTTCTCATCATCAACCTTCAAACCCTTCAAAAGTCGCTTAATCGCAGAAAGCTGATCTTGGGTATCTAAGATCTGAAATGTTGATGGCAAGCCGGCATCTTTATGGTGTGCTCGCAATAAACGATTGCAAAGGCCATGAAAAGTGCCAATCCACATGCCTCGGGTATTAATCGGCAACATGGCACTGAGGCGCACCATCATCTCTTTGGCAGCTTTGTTGGTAAAAGTGACCGCCAGGACGCCTATAGGGGATACCTGGCCTGTTTGGATCAACCAGGCAATACGGGTGGTGAGGACGCGAGTCTTACCGCTACCAGCCCCAGCCAAAATCATGGCTGATTGGGCTTGGCCGTTTTCATTAACGGGCGGGAGGGTTACTGCCTCGCGCTGTTCTGGATTGAGGTTGGCGAGCAGGTCAGAGTACATCGCCCCAATTATAATTTGCCTCTTATGCCAAATGCCTCAAATACCCCTAATTCACCAGCAGCTAGTTCAGCAGACGAACTCGCTAAATCCTATGAACCTGCCCCGATCGAAGCCTACTGGGGTCCAGAGTGGGAGCGCAGGGGTATTGCTGATGCCACCATGCTTGAAGGTAAGGATGATTTTTCCATTCAGCTGCCGCCCCCCAATGTCACCGGCACCCTGCACATGGGTCACGCCTTTAACCAAACCATCATGGATGGCCTAGTTCGTCATGCACGTATGTCTGGCAAAAATACTTTGTGGGTACCTGGTACCGACCACGCAGGTATCGCCACCCAAATCGTAGTTGAGCGTCAGCTCGATGCGCAAAAAGTTTCTCGTCATGACTTAGGTCGTGAAAAGTTTTTAGAAAAAGTATGGGAATGGAAAGAAACTTCCGGCAATACCATCACCCGTCAAATTCGTCGCCTAGGTGCTTCGATTGATTGGAGTAAAGAATATTTCACAATGGACAGCAAGATGTCCAAAGCAGTGGTGGAAGTTTTTGTTCGCCTGCACGAACAAGGTTTGATTTATCGCGGTAAACGCCTAGTTAATTGGGATCCTGTTTTAGGCACTGCGGTATCAGATCTTGAAGTGGTAAGCGAAGAGGAAGATGGTTCAATGTGGCACATTCGCTACCCCTTGGCGGATGGCACAGGCTCGCTTACCGTTGCTACTACTCGTCCCGAGACTTTGCTAGGTGACGTTGCTGTCATGGTGAACCCAGAAGATGAGCGTTATAAGCACCTCATTGGTAAGTCAGTCAATTTGCCTTTATGTAACCGTGAAATCCCGATCATTTCTGATGACTATGTGGATTTGGCTTTTGGTACTGGCGTAGTAAAGGTAACACCAGCACATGACTTTAATGACTACGCAGTAGGACAACGCCATCAATTACCGCTCATTAATATCCTCACGCTTGATGCCAAGATTAATGAAAACGCACCAGCCGCTTATCAAGACATGGAACGTTTTGCTGCTCGCAAACAAATTGTTTCTGATTTAGATGCGGCCGGCCTATTAGAAAAAGTTCAGCCACATAAACTCATGGTGCCCCGTGGTGATCGCACTCAAACCATTATTGAGCCAATGCTCACTGACCAATGGTTTGTGGCAATGTCTAAACCCAGTGCGGATAACCAATATCAACCTGGCTCATCGATCGCTGGCGCTGCATTAGATGCAGTCACTAAGGGTGACATTAGGCTTGTTCCAGAAAACTGGAACAACACATACACCCAGTGGTTAGAGAATATTCAAGACTGGTGTATCTCACGCCAACTCTGGTGGGGTCATCAAATCCCAGCCTGGTATGGTGATGATGGCCAGATCTTTGTAGGCCGCTCTGAAGAAGAGGCTAAAGCAAAAGCTGCTACTGCCGGCTATACCGGCAAACTGAATCGCGACCCTGATGTTCTCGATACTTGGTTTAGCTCGGCACTTGTCCCCTTTAGTTCACTGGGCTGGCCAGAAAAAACACCTGCTTTAAATCACTTCCTGCCTTCATCGGTATTGGTCACTGGCTTTGACATTATTTTCTTCTGGGTGGCACGTATGGTCATGATGACCTGTCACTTCACTGGAAAAGTACCATTTCATACTGTCTACGTTCATGGCTTAGTGCGTGATGCTGAAGGCCAAAAGATGAGCAAGTCCAAAGGGAATACCTTGGACCCAATTGATTTGATCGATGGCATCAAGGTTGAAGAGTTGGTCGAAAAACGTACTACCGGCTTAATGAACCCTAAGCAAGCAGAAAGCATTAGCAAGAAAACCAAGAAGGAATTTCCGGATGGCATTCCTGCATTTGGAACCGATGCCCTGCGCTTTACTTTTGCATCTCTAGCATCTCTTGGTCGCAATATTAACTTTGACCAGAAACGTTGTGAAGGCTATCGCAACTTCTGCAATAAGCTATGGAATGCCACCCGCTTTGTTCTCATGAACTGTCCTGGCAACGATGAAGACAATGGCTTTGCGCCTTGCGACAATCAATGTGGGCCTGAAGGTTATTTGGATTTTTCACCGGCTGATAAATGGATCGTTTCTCAACTACAAAGAACTGAGGCTGAAGTCGCTAAAGGTTTTGAGAACTATCGCTTTGATAACATCGCTAGCAGCATCTATCAATTTGTTTGGGATGAGTATTGTGACTGGTACTTAGAGCTTGCCAAAGTACAACTGCAAACAGGGACCCCTGCTCAGCAACGTGCTACTCGTCGCACGCTATTACGCGTTCTAGAAACTATTTTGCGAATGGCGCATCCACTAATTCCATTTATTACCGAGACACTTTGGCAAACCGTTGGCCCCAAGTCTGGAAAAGAGTTAGCACAGCAGGACAAGCAAACCATTGCACTCCAGCCCTATCCGATTTCTCAGCCAGAAAAGATTGATGAGAAGAGTGAAGCCTGGGTGGCACAGATCAAAGCCATCGTAGATGCCTGCAGAAACTTGCGTGGCGAGATGCAAGTACCGCCCGGTCAAAAGGTTCCCCTTTGGATTAGCGGACCAGAAACCTTCCTGCAAAAAGCTACTCCTTATTTACTGGCCTTAGCCAAACTCTCTGAGGTCAAAATCTATCTCGATGAGTCTGGTTTAGAAAAAGACGCTCCTGGCGCTCCGATGGCTCTCGTTGGAGACCTAAAGCTACTTCTGAAGATTGAGGTTGATGTTGCGGCAGAGCGTATTCGACTTGGCAAGGAAATTGAGCGTCTCGCCAATGAAATCACTAAAGCCCGCGGCAAATTGACCAACGAAAGCTTTGTGGCCCGCGCTCCAGAAGAGGTGGTTGCCCAAGAAAAACAGCGTCTTGCTGGTTTTGAGCAGAACCATGAGAAGCTTGTTGCACAATTAGAGCGTCTGAAATAAAGCAGTAGCAAATCCAGAGCGATCGGAACCCTTATGCCATTAACTACTAAAGTTGTTACCAAAGCTGTCTTTCCTGTTGCAGGCTTAGGCACTCGCTTTTTGCCTGCTACCAAAGCAAGCCCAAAAGAGATGCTCAATGTGGTTGATAAGCCTTTGATTCAGTATGCGGTTGAAGAAGCCATAGCGGCTGGCATTACTGAGATGATTTTTGTTACTGGTCGCAGTAAGCGGGCTATTGAAGATCACTTCGATAAAGCATATGAGCTTGAAGCTGAACTGGAAGCTAAAAACAAACAAGCTCTGCTAGAAATTGTGCGAAGTGTTAAACCTAGTCATGTTGATTGCGTCTATGTGCGACAACCTGAAGCGCTAGGTCTAGGTCATGCAGTACTGTGTGCCGAGAAATTAGTACGCGATGAGCCTTTTGCCATTATCTTGGCAGACGACTTATTGGATGGACAACCACCCGTCCTCAAGCAAATGCTCAAGGTATTTAATGAGCAAAATGGTTCAGTGATCGCTGTAGAAAAGATTGATCCAGCCAAGAGTAGCTCATATGGCATCGTGTCTGGTGACGAGGTGGCTAAAGGCATCTACCGTCTTAATGGCATTGTAGAAAAGCCGCAACCCAAAGATGCGCCTTCGAACTTAGCGGTTGTTGGGCGCTACGTTCTGTCCTCCGATATTTTTAGCCATATTCGCAATCTCAAACCAGGTGCAGGTGGCGAGATTCAGTTGACCGATGCGATTGCTTCCTTACTAAAGCAGGATCCTGTATTTGCTTATGAGTACGATGGCGTTCGCTATGACTGCGGTAGCAAGCTTGGCTACCTTAAAGCCTCAGTGGAATTTGCTCTTCGTCACCCAGAAGTGGCAACTGATTTTGCAGCCTACTTAAAGAGTCGCTCTTTAGCCTAAGACTCTTATCCTCGTCTTATCTTCTTTTGAGGAAGAAAATTAAGACGTCACCCTCAGTAGTACTCAGAATCAATTCATTACCAGTTTGCTTGGCAAATGCCGGAAAATCATGAGCAGCACCAGCATCGGTTGCCTTGATCTTCAAAACTTCACCTGACTGCATGGTGGCTAAGGCTTTTTTGGTGCGCAGAATAGGTAATGGACAATTCATACCAATCGCGTCTACCTCGGCATTAAATGCAATATTTGGATCACTCATTTGTTTGCTATCCAATCTTTAACGCTGTCCAAGGCTGCGCCTAACTTGCTAGGATCGGTTCCGCCAGCCATCGCCATCTCTGGCTTACCGCCGCCCTTGCCACCCACCTGCTGAGCAACAAAGTTCACGAGATCACCTGCTTTAACTTTGCCAATAGAGTCTGCAGTAACGCCGGCAATTAAGCTGACCTTATCGCCCTGCACGGATGCTAAAACGATTGCTGCAGTTTTGAGCTTTGCTTTGAGTGCATCCATAGTTTCACGCAAGACCCCTGCATCAGCGCCATCTAAACGAGCAGCCAATACCTTGAGACCATTGACATCAATTGCTTGACCAGCTAACTCGTCACTCTGACTTGCCGCCAACTTAGAGTTCACCTTTTCTAGCTCACGCTCTGCCTGACGCAGGCTCTCTTGTAATTGAGTAACGCGATTTACTAAATCGCCTGGATGAGTTTTCAGAATGGCTGCAGCCTCATTCATTCTGTCTTCCATACCTTGTAAGAAGTGAAGTGCATTATTGCCTGTGACCGCCTCAACACGGCGAATACCAGCTGCTACACCACCTTCAGAAACAATCTTCAAGCTACCAATATCGCCAGTACGTGATACATGTGTACCACCGCATAGCTCTTTGGAGCTACCAATTTCTAGTACACGCACTTCTTCACCGTACTTCTCGCCAAACAGCATCATGGCGCCAGTCTTTTGCGCATTCTCCAAAGACATCACCTTGCCTGAGGTGGCAGTGTTCTCCAGAATCTCTTGATTCACAATGTCTTCTATTTTGCGAATTTGCTCAGATGTAATCGGAGCATTATGCGTAAAGTCAAAACGGGTCTTGGTAGCATCTACCAGCGAACCTTTTTGCTGTACATGATCGCCAAGCACTTCACGCAAAGCTTTATGCAAGATATGCGTCGCACTGTGATTACGCATCGTATCGGTTCTTTGTTGAACGTCTACCAAAGCATTAAGTGCATCACCCACCTTAAGCTCGCCCTCGAGCAACTCACCTTGGTGACCAAAGACATCGGCCTGAATCTTAAAGGTATCTTCTACTGCAAAACGGACAGTCTCATTACGAAGCTCGCCTTTATCGCCAACCTGGCCGCCAGACTCCGCATAGAAAGGAGTGTTATCCAGCACGATCACAGCAGCATCACCAGCCTTTACTGAAGTTACAGCAGATCCATCTACATACAAAGCACTTACCTTTGCGCCCATATGCTTTAAGGTGTCATAACCATGAAACTGGGTCGGCTGGCCTTTGTACTCTAAGCCCTGAGCTACCTTGAACTTACCAGCTGCCCTGGCTTGGTCACGCTGCTTTTGCATCGCCACTTCAAAACCTGTGGAATCGACTGTTACGCCACGCTCACGGCAGACGTCTGCTGTTAAATCCAATGGGAAACCAAAAGTATCATGTAAGCGGAAAGCAGTTTCACCATCAACCACTTTGGCACCACCTGCTAAAGCACCATCTAAAATTTCCATACCATTGGCAATCGTCTGGAAGAAGCGCTCTTCCTCTTGCTTGAGTGCTTCACCAACCTTATCTTTTGCAGCCCTTAATTCTGGATAGGCATCGCCCATCTCTTTCACTAGCGCAGGAACTAATTGATAGAAGAATGGTTTGCGCGCACCTAACTTGTAGCCATGACGAATAGCACGACGTGCAATGCGACGTAGTACATAACCGCGCCCTGCATTACCTGGAATGACTCCATCAACAATAACAAAGCTACAGGCGCGAATATGGTCAGCAATCACTTTAAGAGAAGGACTCTGCGCATCACAGCTCCCTCCACCAGCAGCATCTACAGCATCTTTAGCAGCCTTTAATAAATTGACGAAGAGATCGATCTCATAGTTAGAGTGAACGTGCTGCAAAATAGCGGCAATACGCTCAAGGCCCATGCCCGTATCAACACTAGGCTTAGGCAGTAGATGCATGACACCTGCTTCATCACGGTTGAACTGCATGAAGACGTTATTCCAAATTTCAATGTAGCGATCACCGTCTTCATCTAGACTACCAGGAGGGCCGCCAGGAATATGATCGCCATGATCATAGAAAATTTCTGTACAAGGACCACAGGGTCCGGTATCGCCCATCATCCAGAAATTATCAGAAGCATAACGCGCACCCTTGTTGTCACCGATTCGAATAATTCGATCAGTTGGAATACCGATCTGCTTATTCCAAATCTCATAAGCCTCATCATCTTCAGCATAGACCGTGACCAAGAGTTTTTCTTTGGGCAACTTAAATACTTGGGTCAATAAATCCCATGCAAGCTGAATCGCATCTTTCTTAAAGTAATCCCCAAACGAAAAATTACCCAACATCTCAAAAAAGGTGTGATGACGCGCGGTGTAGCCGACGTTATCTAAATCATTGTGTTTTCCACCAGCCCGAATGCACTTTTGGGCAGTCGTAGCGCGGCTATAAGGCCGCTTATCGAACCCTAAAAACACGTCTTTGAACTGGTTCATGCCCGCATTAGTAAATAGCAGGGTTGGATCATCCCCCGGGACGACCGGACTGGACGGAACGATTTGGTGGCCCTTTTGGGCAAAGAAATCTAGGTATGCCTGGCGAATTTGAGAGACTTTCATGCTGATAATTATCGCATTGGCACCTGCCTAGGGCAAACCCTAGACAAGTGACCCCCTTAGTGCCTTACAATCGCTCAACATCAATAAATCAGCATTAAAGCCGATCAATAAGGAGCACAACTTGAAAATTCGCAACCAACGGGATTTTGGGGCTGGGATCATGTATATGGTCATTGGCCTCTTCTTCGCCATCGTCGCCACCCAGTACCAGATGGGAACGGCTGCCAAAATGGGTCCAGGCTACTTCCCATTCTATTTAGGCATCCTGATGACTTTATTAGGCCTCCTGGTTCTAGTGAAGTCTTTCAGTGCAAAAGCTGCGATCGAGAGTATTCCAAAATTCAATTGGCGGATCATTGCTCAAATTACTGGTTCAGTTGTGCTTTACGGATTGCTGCTCCCCCGCTTAGGATTTTTAATCGCCGTTGTTGTTTTGGTATTGGTCTCAGCAAGCGCCAGTAAAGAATTTACTTGGAAGGGTTCATTAATTAATGCCACCTTCTTGGTAGCTTTCACCTATTCAGTATTTGTGTTGGGCCTGAAACTTCAGTTCCCGCTCCTGCCAGTATTCCTACAACAATAAAGAACCGGGACATTACAAAATGGATTTATTTGCTAACTTAGGCCTCGGTTTTGACACTGCATTTACTCTACAGAATCTTCTGTACTGCCTGATCGGCTGTGTGCTGGGAACTCTGATTGGCG
>CANFRA010000028.1 GCA_947449305.1 Burkholderiaceae bacterium | reverse complement strand
AATACGCTCGTCTCTGTGGCCCTATTCCTCACGTCGCCGTGGATGGCCGTTAGCCATCACCCTTCCCTATGGAGTCCGGACTTTCCTCCCCCTCAATAAAGAGGCGGCGATTGCCCAATTGACTCTGCGCCTGCAGTCTAACGCAGTCGGGCTATTTTGGTTGAGGAATTAAAAGTTTTAGGTCAAACAAGTGACCATGCAATCGTTCCACCGGCACGCAGTGGAACAATCGTGGCATCACCAAAAGGCAACTCCTGTGGAATCCTTTGGGCTTGCTTCTTGAGGATAATTTTTTTGCTATTGCGTGGCAAAGAATAAAAATCGGGGCCAAAGAAACTGGCAAATCCCTCCAACTGATCTAGCCTGCCAACACTCTCGAATGCTTCAGCATATAAACCTAAGGCATTAAACGCGCTATAGCAACCTGCACAACCACAGGCTGCCTCCTTGTCCCCCTTAGCATGAGGCGCACTATCGGTTCCTAAAAAGAAACGGGGATTACCGCTAGTAGCAGCCTCCAATAAAGCTACACGATGCTCTTCACGCTTTAGCACTGGTAAGCAGTAATGATGAGGACGAATACCACCAGAAAAAATCGCATTACGATTCATGAGTAAATGTTGCGGAGTAATCGTAGCTGCTAAGGTATTTCCTATTGCAAGAGCATCGCGCACATAATGCGCAGCTTGTTTGGTGGTGATATGTTCAAACACAATTTTGAGCTGCGGAAAATCTTTACGCAATGGCTCTAATATCTGATCAATAAAGACTGCTTCACGATCAAAGATATCGATGTCAGCATGAGTTACTTCACCATGGACTAATAGCGGCATTCCGACTGCTTGCATTGCCTCCAAGGCTTTATAACAATGCTTGATATCACTTACCCCTGAATCACTATTTGTAGTGGCACCCGCAGGATATAGCTTGATTCCAGTAATGCCTTGCTCTTTAGCCTTGCGCACTTCATCAGCAGAAGTATTGTCAGTCAGATACAAAGTCATTAAAGGCTCAAAATGATTAACGCCAAGGGATTTCAAGTTAGCCTCTATCCGTGATCGGTAGGCCTTTGCCAATTCCACAGTAGTCACTGGCGGCTTTAAATTTGGCATGATGATGGCACGGGCAAATTGACGGACCGTGTCAGCCAATACATCCTTCATTAAAGCCCCATCTCGAATATGTAAATGCCAGTCATCTGGCTGGATGAGTTCAATTTGTGTTGGGCTGTTCGGCATGATTATTGATTGAGCAAAATGATACGAAAATCATTCACATTAGTAAGTGTAGGGCCAGTTTCCACTAAAGCACCTAATACTGCAAAGAAGCCATAGCAATCATGAGCAAGTAAGAATGGCTCTGGAACAATTCCCTTGGCTAGACTGCCCTTACGAACATCGCCTGTAAACCACGCACCCGCATTTTTTTCACTACCGTCAATGCCATCAGTATCTGCAGCTAAAGCTGCCAAATGGGGTAAATCTTTCGACGCTGCAAAGAGTGAGAGTAGATACTCACTACAACGACCTCCACGGCCTTTAATGCCCGCAGGAATAGTGACAGTACATTCTCCGCCAGAAATGATTGCTAGAGGCTTGCCACCTTTAGCTAAATACTCACGAGCTAGATCTGCTTGCGCACGCCCAACCTCTTGTGCTTCACCAGTAATCGTATCGCCTAGAACAATGGGCTCATAACCTTGGCTACGAACATAATCTGCCGCAGCTTCCAAGCTTTTATAGGCTGTGGCAATCACATGATTTGCTACTTGAGCGTTCACTAAATCAGCATCTTTTAAAGTCTCTGGCTTTTTTCCCGCAAGGCCTTGCGCTAGATGATTGAGCACTGATGCTGGAATCTCATCCTCACCCAAACGATATTTTTCAAAGATAGCCAAGGCATCTTGATAAGTCGAATAATCAGCTGCACAAGGGCCACTGGCAATATCTGCTGGTGAATCACCAGTCACATCAGAGATCAGCAATGCCTCTACGCGGGCCCCATGAGCAATGGCAACTCTTGCTAAATTACCACCCAAAATTGCAGATAAATGTTTGCGGACAATATTCATTTCCTCAATCGGAGCACCACTTCTTAAGAGCGCTTCAGTAGTCTTGCGCATGTCATCGATAGAGATTCCTTCTTGAGGCAAGGTCAGAAGACTTGAGCCGCCACCAGAAACCAGCGCAATCAATACATCGCCTGGTTCCAATTGCTGGGTTAGTGCATAAATTGCCTTGGCGCCATTCATACCCGCTTGATCAGGTACTGGATGACCAGCTTCAATAATTTGAATATGAGCAGTAGGTGATGCATGTCCGTAACGAGTCAACACTACGCCCTCGAGCTTTACTTGAGGCCAGTGTGTGCTTGCATACGCCTCAAGTGCGCTAGCCATAGAAGCGCTAGCCTTACCAGCACCCACAACTAAACATCTGCCCCTGGGTTCTTGTCCAGAAGGGAATATCTTGGCTAAATATTGCGGAACGATAACTTGGGGATCAGCCACAGCCACAGCGGCCGAAAAGGCATTTTTTAGAATCTCTTGTGTAGAAGTTGGCTGATTATTGTGTTGAGTCATCAAGCTATTCTAATCAAGAGCAGCACGTTCTTGCATTTGCCACATCTCGGCATATTTGCCTTGCGCTGCTAGCAACTCTGAATGGGTTCCCCGCTCGACGATTTGCCCATGTTCCATCACCAAAATTTGGTCCGCATGAATAATGGTCGATAGCCTATGCGCAATGATGAGAGTGGTTCGATTTTTAGCCAAACTCAGCAATTCCTCTTGAAAAGCCCGCTCAGTTTTAGAATCTAAGGCAGAGGTTGCCTCATCAAAAATGAGCATTGCTGGCTTTTTCAACAAAGTTCGCGCAATCGCCACCCGCTGTTTCTCGCCTCCAGAGAGCTTTAAACCCCTCTCGCCAACTTGGGTATCGTAGCCATCTGGTAAGCGTTTGATAAAGCCATCAATTTGCGCAGCTCTTGCTGCTTCATACATCTCGTCAGTGGAGGCAGAAGGATCGCCATAGGCTATGTTGTAACCGATAGTGTCGTTAAATAAGACTGTATCTTGCGGAACAATACCAATTGCCTTGCGCAAGCTAGCCTGAGTGACCTCTTGAATATTTTGTCCATCAATCAAAATTTTTCCGGACTGCACATCATAAAAACGAAATAACAATCTAGCTAAGGTACTCTTGCCTGCTCCACTTTGCCCAACCACAGCAGTGATCGTTCCTGCCGGAATATGAAAGCTCACATCATGGAGAATTTCTCGTTTGGCATCGTAGTGAAAAGATACGTTCTCGAAACGCACATCAGGCCCATGACCATAATTTTCAATATGCAGCGACTTAGCATTTGGCGCGTCTGCAATTTCTTTATCGGTATTTAATAAAGAAAACATGCGTTCCATGTCCGTTAGAGACTGTTTGATCTCGCGGTAAATCACACCTAGAAAATTGAGTGGAATATACAACTGAATCATTAAGGTATTAACAAGTACGAGGTCCCCAAGAGTCATGGTACCCCCCGCCACGCCCAGCGTAGCGCGCCACAAAATTAAGACTAAGCCAATGGCAATGATGGTTTGCTGACCAAAATTGAGAACCGCTAATGATTTTTGCGACTTAATAGCAGCGGCTTGATAGCGTACCAAATTTTTGTCGTAACGACTTGCTTCAAAAGCTTCGTTACCAAAATACTTCACAGTCTCAAAATTCAATAAAGAATCAATTGCCTTCTGATTTGCCTTCGAATCCATATCATTCATGGTCTTGCGAAAATGGGCGCGCCACTCTGTTACCACTACAGTAAATACAATATAGATAAGCAATGCGCACAAGGTGATTGCTGCAAACCAAATATCATATGAGTAAGCCAAGTAACCCAATACCAAAATGAACTCAACGAGTGTTGGCAGGATGCTATATAGAGAATAAGAAATCAGCGATTGAATGCCGCGTGTGCCACGCTCGATATCACGGCTTACGCCGCCAGTCTGTCTAGCCAGGTGAAAACTCAGCGCCAAAGAATGTAAATGTTCAAAGACTTGGAGAGCCACTTTACGGACAGCATTTTGGGTGACTCGAGCAAAAAGAAACTCGCGCAACTCTGCAAACAAGGAAGCAGACATCCGTAGTAGCCCATAAGCCAAAATGAGTCCTGCTGGAACCACAAGCAAAGCTTGTGGAGAGTCTGCCTTGAGGTCTAAATCGTCAATTAAACGCTTGAGCAAAATAGGGATGCCCAGATTGGTAACCTTAGCAGCAACCAAGCAAGCGATAGCAATCGTAACCCTAAATTTGTATTCCAAGAGATACGGAATTAAATCGCGAATGACCTTCCAATCACCCCCCTGTGAAGGTTTGGAATCTACTCCTGAATGATGCTGCCCAGATGAAGGTCTCATCGCTTGATCTTATTCCTTATTTTCTGAGAATAATTTCAGAATAGCCTCGCCATTACTGGGAGAGAAACATTTCTTGACTGCCTCTGCAAATGGCAACCACTGATATGCCACATGCTCTCTTGGAGAAAGCTTGATAGGAGTGTTATCCGGAACTTGCAATGCAAACCAATGTTCAGCATTTCTGGTGACGCCAGGCGCATAACGAAAACGCCAATCTGGATAAATTTCGTATTCAATTTGATGATGCATATTACGTAATGCCCCCACAGGCAACTGATCAACAGCAATGCCAGTTTCCTCAAATACCTCGCGGGTGGCTGCTAATGCGAGATCCTCATTGAGTGCATCAAGACTGCCGGTTACAGACTGCCAGAAGTTGGGGCGATCGGCACGCTCTATCAATAAAACATCCCTATTCGATTTGTAGATAACAACTAAAACCGAAATAGGGATTTTCAAGATGGGGGTGGGTATTACTTTGCTTGTTTAAGCAGCGGGAGCAGCTTGACGTAAACGAATGTGTAATTCACGTAATTGACGCTCGTCTACCGGGCTAGGAGCCTGGGTCAATAAGCATTGTGCACGCTGTGTTTTAGGGAAGGCAATCACATCACGAATCGATTCAGCACCCGTCATCATCGTCACAATACGATCCAAGCCAAATGCAATACCGCCATGTGGAGGTGCGCCGTACTGAAGTGCGTCTAATAAGAAACCAAACTTGGCTTGCGCTTCTTCGGGACCAATCTTCAAAGCACGGAATACTTGACTTTGAACTGCTTCTTGGTGGATACGCACTGAACCACCGCCAATTTCGCTACCGTTGAGCACCATGTCATAGGCTTTTGCCAAACACTTACCTGGATCAGTTTCCAGATACTTCATATGCTCGTCTTTAGGGCTTGTAAATGGATGGTGGCAAGCAACCCAACGCGCTTCGCCTTCGTCGTAATCAAACATTGGGAAATCCACAACCCACAATGGTTTCCATCCTTCAGCAAAGAGACCATGCTCTTTACCCCAAGCAGAATGGCCAATGCGTAGACGTAAATTACCAATTGCGTCATTCACCACTTTTTCTTTATCAGCACCGAAGAAGATAATGTCGCCATCTTTAGCGCCAGTACGTTTTAAGATGCCTTCAATGGCTGCGTCATGCAAATTCTTGACGATCGGAGATTGCAAACCATTGCGGCCTTCAGCAACTGAGTTCACCTTGATCCAGGCCAAACCTTTGGCACCATAGATGCTGACGAACTGGGTGTAGTCATCAATCTCACTCCGACTAATCTCAGCGCCACCTGGAACACATAGACCCACTACACGGCCGCCCTCTTGGTTAGCAGCGCCTGAGAAGACCTTGAAATCGACATCTTTCATCAAATCAGTCAATTCCGTGAACTCGAAGTTCACGCGCAAATCTGGCTTATCGGATCCAAAGCGCGCCATACCTTCTGAGTAAGGCATGGTTGGGAATGGATTAGGTAATTCAACATTCATCGTCTTCTTAAAAATATGACGAATCATGTTTTCAAAGAGCTCTCGAATCTCTAGCTCACTTAAGAAAGCTGTTTCACAGTCAATCTGCGTAAATTCAGGCTGGCGATCTGCACGCAAATCTTCATCACGAAAGCATTTAGTAATTTGATAGTAACGATCAAATCCAGCCACCATCAATAGCTGTTTAAATAACTGTGGAGATTGTGGCAAAGCAAAGAATTGGCCATCATGCACACGGGAAGGCACCAAGTAATCACGGGCACCTTCTGGCGTACTCTTGGTCAACATCGGAGTTTCGATATCAATAAAACCAGCCTCATCTAAATAGCGGCGGCACTCCATTGCAACGTTGTAACGCAAACGTAAATTCTTTTGCATTTGAGGGCGACGCAAATCCAGTACTCGATGAGTTAGACGCGTTGTCTCGGATAAATTCTCATCATCAATCTGAAATGGCGGGGTTACAGAAGCATTCAAGATCACAAGGTTGTGACAAAGAATTTCTACTTTTCCGCTAGCTAGATCATTATTTTCAGTTCCGGCAGGACGTGCGCGCACAAGTCCTTTAATCTGAATGCAGAACTCACTTCGCACTTGCTCAGCTAAAGCAAACATCTCAGGACGATCCGGGTCGCATACTATCTGGACAAAACCTTCACGGTCACGCAAGTCAATAAAGATAACGCCTCCATGGTCACGACGGCGATTCACCCATCCAGCAAGGGTCACTTCTTTACCAATCAGTGAATCGGTTACCTGTCCACAGGTATGACTTCGCATCGACATAACAATTTCCTATAAATCAAAGATGGCGTGGTGACTGGGGTGCAGCCAATCCACTAGAACTATTGGGGGGCACAGAACCCATTGAAACGATGTGTTTTAATGCTTCCTCTACGCTCATCTCCAGTTCGATCGTTTGTGCGCGGGGCACAATCATGAAAAAACCAGAGGTAGGATTTGGAGTGGTTGGCAAGAATACATTGACATAGTCCTCACCCAATTTAGCAGTAACCTCTCTTGCAGGAATGCCCGTTTGAAAAGCGATTACCCAAGAATCAGCGTGAGGATAGCGGATCAACAAAGCCTTACTAAAGGCCTGACCGCTTCCAGAAAATAAAGTGGATGAAACCTGCTGAACACTAGAATAAATTGAACGCACAATCGGAATACGATTGACAAACTTATCCCAAATCTTTAACCACCATTGGCCAGCAAAACTAATCGCCAATAATCCAGTGAACATAATGACTGCGATCACAATCAATATTCCAACACCTGGAAGGTCACGGAAATGCTGAAAATCTAATGCGGTATCACTTGGAAGGACCACAATAATGGCGTGCATTACTGAGCCATATACGCTGTCGAGCAAACCTAAGCCCCACCCGATCACCCAAACGGTGATTGCTAGCGGTGCCCAAACCAGGATGCCTGCGATAAAGTATTTTTTCATGTGTTCTGCCTAGCCCGCTATTTTAGCGGTTTAGAGCCCAATCAGCCAAAGACTAGTAAATACCTAGGCTGATAATCAAAATTCCAGCCAAAAAACCACCAGCAAAGAGCAAGGCCCCCGCCACGAGACGGTGAGTACGCCTTTCTTCAAGTAAAAGGGCTTTTAGGACCTCTAGCTCGCCATTTTGATCTTTTGTCTGATCGCGACCTTGTACTAGGGCATCAGCAATCAAACGGGGCAAAGTTGGCAGAATCTTGGCCCAGGAAGGCGCCTCTGTTTTTAAGCCCTCAATTAAGCCGCGCCAACCCAATTGCTTACTGATCCATTTTTCTAGAATAGGCTTAGCGGTTTTCCATAGATCCAGATCGGGATCTAATTGACGCGCCAGACCTTCGACATTCAAGAGCGTTTTTTGCAGAAGCGTTAACTGCGGTTGAATTTCTATCTTAAAGCGGCGCGATGTTTGAAATAAACGTAACAAAACCAGACCAAGAGAAATCTCTTTGAGTGGACGGTCAAAGTAAGGTTCGCAAACTGAACGAACTGCGCCCTCTAATTCTTCAACCCGAGTATCAGCAGGTACCCAACCTGATTCGACATGCAGCTCTGCAACCCGACGGTAATCACGATTAAAGAAAGCTAAGAAATTAAGCGCTAAATAATTTTTATCGGATTCGCTTAGCGCTCCAACAATACCAAAGTCTAAAGAAATAAAGCGGCCGAATGTTTCTGGCTCAAGGCTAATCATGATATTTCCAGGGTGCATATCTGCGTGGAAAAATCCATGCTCAAACACTTGAGTGAAAAATATCTCAACCCCATCCGCAGCTAACTTTTTAAAATCGACCCCAGCAGCTCCTAGCTCTGCAATTCTTCCGATAGAGATGCCATACATTCTCTCCATCACAATCACATTGGTATGGCATAGATCCCAATACATCTCCGGAATCATTAATTGTTGTGAATCTTCAAAATTTCTGCGTAGCTGACTTGAATTGGCAGCTTCGCGCATTAAATCCAACTCATCATGGAGATAAGTATCAAACTCAGCAACATTCTCACGTGGCTTTAATCTACGTCCATCTTCAGAGCTTTTTTCGATAACCTTCGCTAAGTCATACATCAAGGCGATATCGCCCTCAATCACCGGCAGAATGCCGGGGCGCAAGACTTTAATAGCAACCGCTTTACGATCCCATTCAGGATGTTTTTCAGTGGCGCGCAAAATTCCAAAATGGACTTGTGCAACAGAGGCGCTCGCTATAGGTGTCGCATCAAAACTAATAAAGACTTCCTCGATCGGCTGACCTAGTGCTTTTTCAATTAAGCGACGTGACTCTTCATTCGAAAATGGCGGGACTTGGTCCTGCAGCTTTGCTAACTCGTCAGCAATATCTTCTGGCAATAAATCTCGACGCGTTGAAAGTACTTGTCCAAATTTCACAAAGATTGGGCCAAGCGCTTCTAGCGTCAAACGAATGCGCTCTCCCCTAGGCAAGCCTACGCCAGGTGAAGTCCAACAGATAACAGTGAGAGCACCCTTACTAATTCCTGGCTTGAGAATATCGCGCAAAAGCGGCAATAAACCATAACGCCAAGCGGTAAAGAAAATAAAACATAGGCGAGCAATTCGACGCACGATTTATCTAGCCTTTTGCTCTAAGAGTTGAATACGCTTCTCGATTCTATCCACAGATTCGCGTAAGTCATTTAATTCGGATTTATGATTTATAAAGTCTCGTTTATTCAAAAGCACTTTTTTCTCTTCGCTGACGTATTCAACGACATTGTCCAGCAAATCAGAAGCAGCAGAACGAGAAGCTGAGACAAATTTCTTGCCTTGTCTCACGGCAAAGTTTGCTGGCGCATCACCAACTAAACGAGCTAAATCTTCTTCATACTCCCAACGCAGCTGACCGGCTAAGCGGCCTATTAATTGAGCTAAGTCTGCATCACCAGTAAGCTTCACAGCCTTAAAAGCTTGCTCACGCAAGCTACCTGAACTTGCTGCTAAATCACCCAATGCTTTACTTGAAACCTCTAAACTCAGGGAGGGGCTATCAGCCTCTTTTAAAACACCTAAGTAGCCAGTGGGTGTAATCTCAAACCCAAGCTCACCCAAGGGCAGTTGGAGCAAAATCGTTTTGCCGGCATGTTTAGCCAACTCCGCAGATGCCCACGGCTCACTCCCCAATATATGGTTGATCCCGCGGCACGCAGCCCCAGCAGCAATGGTATGGGTGGAAGATAAATACGTATTCATAAGTGTAAAAAACCCGCACTAGTGCGGGTTTTCCAATGGAAAGTACCTAAGCTTAAACTAACTGCGAGATACCTGCTAGTACCCAGCCTCCTGGGCCTTCTACTGGCTTACTTAAATTCCAGATTTCGGAGAAGTCGCTTGCCGGAGCTCCTACTTGCTCGCGAATCATGCCGCTGAACTGAATACTGCAGAAATAATGCGCATCTGTAGTCTCAATACCAATGAGTTGGGCATTAATGGTAACTACATCGGTTTGATTCATGGTGTCGGTCCGACCAGCTAAATCCTGTTGAATTGTGGCGAACATATCCGGCGTCGTAAATTCACGCAAGGCAACAAGATCACCCTGATCCCAGGCTTTTTGCAAAGTAGAAAAGTACTGCTTTGCGTTCTCCAAAAAGCTCCGCTCATCAAAACCGGGCGGCAATGTGGATTGAAATAGCGGTGGCTCAGTGCTCACGCCACCAAAGGCATTTGCAGCTGGCGTAAAGGCGGGCTCATGTCTAGGGGCTTGCTCAAGACTAGTTCTCTGCAGGCCTGCTGTAGCATTAGCATTGCTGCCTGCACCAGACAATGCTGGAAGCAATCTACGAATTACAAACATGATGGCAAAGCCTGCCAACACGGCAATTAAGAGTCCAGTAACCATGGAGGACGCTGCCTCCCCCAAACCGAAATGCGATAAAAGATAGCCAATACCCAAACCAGCAGCTAAGCCACCTAAGAGACCGCCCATGCCGCCAAAGCGACTAGGTGCTGGTGCTTGAGGAGCTGGTGCAGGAGCGGCTGGCTGAGCTTGCTGTGCAGGCTTTTGCACTGGAGTAGCTTGTTTTTGCATTGGTGCACTTGGTGCTCTTCCAATGCTCTTGCCATTACCCAAACGGGCAGCATCAACATGGCCAACAGTTGCAAATACCAAAGTAAGACTTAGTAGAACTGCTTTGAAAAAATGCTTATTCATCTTAATTCACTCCCTCTAATAACCTCTGAACTACTTTAATTTATAAGCGCTTAAAAGCTATATAACTGTCAGTATTTAACCCCAATATGTAAGGCAACGATACCCCCAGTCATCCTATGGGTTTCTACTTCATCAAAACCCACACCCAGCATCATTTCTTTAAGGGTTTGCGCATCGGGGTGCATCCGAATGGATTCTGCCAAATAACGATAGCTTTCTGAATCTTGCGCAATCTTATCGCCCAACCAAGGTAAGACCTTGAAAGAATAGGTGTCATATACAGGCTGCAAAAATGCGTCCGGTTTGGAGAACTCCAACACTAGAACTCGTCCACCTGGCTTAATCACCCGACACATTTCGCCCAATGCCACTTCTTTATGGGTCATATTGCGCAAACCGAATGCCACAGTGACAACATCAAAATGATTATTCGGAAACGGAATCTTTTCAGCATCAAACTGCACACAAGGTAAAGCCATGCCGCGATCTAATAAGCGATCTCGTCCCACACCCAGCATGGACGCATTAATGTCACTTAACCAAACTTGAGCATCAGGATTACTGCCCCAATCTGCTGCTTTAGCAAATGCTGCTGCAAGATCACCAGTACCCCCAGCGATATCTAAAACCTTTTGTCCTGGCCGAACATTTGCACGCGCAATCGTGATTTTTTTCCAAACACGATGCAAACCAAATGACATTAAGTCATTCATCACATCATATTTATTTGCTACCGAATGAAATACCTCGGCAACCTTGCCAGCTTTTTCAGCCTCATCAACGCTTTGATAACCAAAGTGAGTTTTGCTCATTAGTGACTTCCACAAGAATGGCCAGCAACATTCATAGGCGCATCACGATCAAGACCTGCAGCCGCCAATTTATCTAAATGCTCTTTCCATAACTGTTCTTGATTCTCACAGAGGTACTGTAAGTAATCCCAAGAATATAGGCCTGAATCATGGCCATCAGAAAAGCTAGGCTTTAGTGCGTAATGTCCAACGGGCTCAAGATTAGCAATCAAAACATCGCGCTTACCGGTTTGTAAAGTCTCCTGCCCCGGCCCATGGCCCTGAACTTCTGCCGAAGGTGACAGCACCCTCAAAAGCTCAAAGGGGAGGCGATAGATATTGCCATTTTCATAAGAGAGCTCAAGCACCTTAGATTGCTGATGTACCACGATATTATTTGGAATCATTAAACAAGAACCCTTTCAATTCCACCTGCATTTGCTTTAGTAACATAATCTTGCATCCAGTTTGCGCCAAGTAATTTGTGGGCCATCTCCACCACAATGTAATCAGCAGTAGTATCGCTATCTGAATCGAAGCGGGTTAAGCCTTGCAAACAAGATGGGCAACTTGTCAATACTTTGACATCGCCAGTAAAGCTGTCCTTGCGCAAATCATTCGCAGCTTTTTTCATCTCAATTTCCTTACGGAAACGAACCTGGGTCGAGATATCTGGCCTTGTAACGGCCAAGGTTCCAGACTCGCCGCAGCAACGATCATTCTTCAAAATCGATTTACCATCTTCGAGTTGAATCAATTCATTTACGGTCTTCAAGGGATCCTGTAACTTCATTGGAGAATGGCAAGGATCGTGATACATATACTTCACTCCAGTTACGCCAGAGAGCTTGACGCCTTTTTCTGCCAAGTACTCATGAATATCAATGATGCGACAACCTGGGAAAATCTGTTCGAACTGATAACCAGCCAACTGGTCATAACAAGTTCCGCAGGAGACCACGACAGTCTTAATATCCAAGTAGTTCAGAGTATTGGCAACTCGATGAAATAAGACACGGTTGTCCGTAATCATCTTCTCGGCTTTATCAAAATCACCGCTACCACGCTGTGGATAGCCGCAGCATAAATAACCTGGTGGCAATACAGTTTGTACGCCAACATTCCACAGCATTGCTTGCGTTGCTAAACCCACTTGTGAGAAGAGGCGCTCTGATCCGCAGCCCGGGAAGTAAAACACAGCTTCAGTATCAGCAGAAGTCGTCTTTGGGTCGCGAATAATCGGCACATAGTTTGCATCTTCGATATCTAATAAAGCACGGGCAGTTTTCTTTGGTAGATTGCCAGGCATCTTCTTATTCACAAAGAAAATAACCTGCTCTTTTATGCTCGGCTTTCCTACAGTTGCAGGTGGATGTGCAGTTTGCTTCTTGGCAAACTTGCGAAAAATATCGTTACCTAAGCGTTGCAACTGATAGCCCCAGCCAATCATAGTCTTGCGGGCTAAATTAATCGTTTCTGGACTAGTAGCATTCAAGAAGAACATCGATGCCGCTGTGCCAGGATTAAAGCGCTGCTGGCCCATCTTGCGTAAGAGGTTGCGCATATTCATTGACACATCACCAAAGTCAATATTGACTGGACAAGGTGTCAGGCACTTATGGCACACAGTACAGTGCGCTGCTACATCATCAAACATTTCCCAATGGCGAATGGAAACGCCACGACGAGTTTGTTCTTCATACAAAAAGGCTTCTATTAATAATGAGGTAGCCAAAATTTTGTCGCGTGGACTATACAATAAATTAGCTCGCGGAACGTGGGTAGCGCAGACAGGCTTGCACTTACCGCAACGCAGGCAATCCTTCACGCTGTCAGCAATCGCTCCGATATCACTTTGCTGCATGATGATGGACTCATGCCCCATCAAGCCAAAACTCGGTGTATAGGCCATACTCAGATCCGCATGCGGCATGAGTTTACCTTTGTTGAAGCGCCCTTCAGGGTCAACACGATTCTTATAACTACGGAAATCTTTGAGTTCCGCTTCGGTTAAATACTCAAGTTTAGTAATGCCAATACCGTGCTCACCAGAAATCACGCCATCTAATGAGCGGGCCAATTTCATGATGCGATCGACCGAGCGATGCGCATCTTGCAGCATCTCATAGTCATCTGAATTGACTGGAATATTCGTATGCACATTGCCATCACCGGCATGCATGTGTAAAGCGATGAATACCCGTTTGCGCAAAATAGTTTTATGAATTGCTTCAAGCTTAGCCAGAATAGGTTCAAATGCTAGACCGCCAAAAATAATACGCAGTTCAGAGCGGACTTCTTCTTTCCATGAGGCGCGCAAACTGTAATTTTGTAGTTGCGGGAAATAGGTATCCATCTGCGTCAGCCAATCAGCCCAGCGACTACGTACCTTGGTAATAAGGTCTAGAGCCTGCTGAACACGATCTCCCAAGATTTCTGCTGTTGGTATCTCGTATTCTTGATCGCTCTTACCTAATGGCAAAGTGCTCTTTTTCAAAAATAATTCAAGACCATCAAGCACTTGCAATTTGTTCTTTAGGGACAATTCGATATTGATACGATCAATACCATCGGTATACTCGCCCATCCGCGGCAATGGAATCACAACGTCTTCATTGATCTTAAATGCATTGGTATGGCGAGCAATCGCTGCTGTACGGGCGCGATCTAACCAAAACTTTTTACGAGCCTCTGCACTGACTGCAACAAAGCCTTCACCAACACGCAAGTTCGCCATCCGCACTACTTCGCTAGTAGCTGCCGCTACCTCTGCTTCATTATCGCCAGCAATATCTCCAATTAAGACCATCTTGGGCAAGCTATTGCGCTTAGATTTTGTGGAGTAACCAACCGCCTTTAAGTAGCGATCATCCAAATGCTCAAGGCCAGCCAAAATGGGTCCGCCCTGTTTACTTAAGTCATCTAAGTAAGCTTTAATTTCTACAATACTCGGAATAGCCTCGCGTGCCTGTCCAAAGAACTCGAGGCAAACCGTCCGCATGAACGCGGGCATGCGATGCAAGATCCAAGTTGCGCTGGTAATTAATCCGTCGCAACCTTCTTTTTGAATGCCAGGTAAGCCAGATAAAAATTTATCTGTTACGTCTTTACCCAAGCCTTCTTTTCGGAAACGCTTGCCTTCAATTTCTAACAATTCGGTTTTCAGAATCCGTTGGCCAGGCTCACTATTTCCATCAGACCATGTCAGCTGAAAGCGGACAGTAGCAACATCATGAATCTTGCCAAGGTTATGCTCAAGACGCTCCACATCCAACCAATTGCCTTGTGGATCAACCATGCGCCAGCTTGCAAGATTATCTAAAGCAGTTCCCCAGAGAACCGCCTTTTTGCCACCAGCATTCATGGCGATATTACCGCCAATACAACTTGCATCTGCAGAAGTAGGATCAACTGCAAATACGAGTCCAGCATGCTCTGCAGCATCAGATACGCGACGCGTTACAACTCCTGCGCCAGTAAAAATAGTGGGCACGTCATGATCAAGGCCAGGCAAGCGCTTGCTCTTCACACCATCAATTTGCTCGAGCTTCTCAGTATTAATCACCGCAGACATGGCGTACAGAGGAATGGCGCCGCCGGTATAGCCAGTGCCGCCTCCACGAGGAATGATCGTGAGACCTAATTCAATACAAGCTTTAACTAAGCCCGGGATTTCAGATTCGTAATCGGGTTTCAGTACAACCAATGGAAACTCCACACGCCAGTCAGTTGCATCTGTCACATGTGCAGCACGCGATACACCATCAAAACAAATATTGTCACTAGCGGTATGGCGTCCCAATTCCTTAGTAGCACGCTTACGAATTTGCTCAACTTCTTTAAAGCCGTTTTCAAAACTTTCAATAGCGCCATAAGCAGCACTTAATAAAATTTCTACTTGATCAACCGAGTCACCACTATTGCGTTTTTTAACTTCGCCCAGACGATGCCATAAAGCATCGATTAATTGTTTGCGTCGATTGGGGTTATCTAATAAATCATCCTGCAAAAAAGGATTGCGTTGAACTACCCAAATATCGCCCAGGATTTCAAACAACATCCGCGCAGAGCGGCCAGTCCGACGGACACCACGCAAATCATTTAGAACGCGCCATGACTCCTCGCCAAGCAAGCGAATAACAATCTCTCGATCTGAAAAGGAGGTGTAGTTGTAGGGAATCTCACGAAGACGGGGGGAATCCGCCTCAGCATCCAACAACTGGTTCAAAGCTAATGGGGCATTCATAGAGACATATTTGATAAATAAGCATTTTAATTGAGCGAACCTGATAGTGGCAGGAAAAGGTGAAAGCCGCTCCCTGAAGAGATAAAACCTTGCAAATCTAAGGGCTTAGGAGCCATCCGTGGTACGCTCATTAGATGGCAACGAACTATTTAAAGAAAATTTTATCGGCTCGCGTCTATGACGTAGCCAGAGAAACCGAGCTACAGCTCGCCCCTGAACTCACCAAGCGTTTGGGTAATCAGGTTCTCTTAAAAAGAGAGGATAACCAGCCAGTTTTCTCATTCAAACTCCGTGGGGCCTATAACAAGATGGCTCATTTACCCCCGGAAGCCTTAAAACGCGGGGTAATTGCCGCTTCCGCAGGAAACCATGCCCAAGGGGTAGCTCTTTCAGCGGCCAAAATGAAATGCAAGGCCGTCATCGTGATGCCGGTAACTACGCCTAGCCTCAAAATTGATGCAGTGAAGGCCAGGGGCGGTTCTTGGGTAGAAATCATTCTGCATGGTGAGTCTTACAGCGATGCCTTCAAGCACTCAGAACTCTTGGGTAAAAAACGGGGCCTGACTTTTGTACACCCATTTGATGATCCTGATGTTATTGCCGGCCAAGGAACTATTGCTCATGAAATTTTTACCCAGCATGAAAAGCCTATTGATGCGGTCTTTGTTGCCATCGGTGGTGGTGGCTTAATTTCTGGTATCGGTGAATACACTAAAGCAGTTAGCCCCAAGACAAAAGTAATTGGCGTTCAAGCTTCCGACTCTGATGCGATGAATCAATCTCTAAAAGCAGGTAAACGAATTGAGATGAAAGATGTTGGCCTTTTCTCTGATGGCACCGCTGTCAAATTAGTTGGCAAAGAAACTTTCCGCATTTGTAAAAAAGTGGTTGATGAAATCATCACGGTCGATACCGATGAAATCTGCGCAGCCATTAACGATGTCTTTACTGATACCCGTAGCATCCTTGAGCCTGCCGGCGCATTGGCGATTGCGGGCATGAAGAAGTATGTTCAGAAAAATCGTATCCAGAAGAAAACACTTGTAGCAGTTGCTTGTGGTGCCAATATGAACTTTAGTCGTCTTCGCTTTGTAGCAGAACGCGCAGATGTTGGTGAGTTTCGTGAGGCAGTATTTGCTGTGACTATTCCTGAAGAGCGTGGATCCTTCAAGCGCTTCTGCCAATTACTCGGCAAGCGCAACGTTACAGAATTTAACTATCGTATTGGCGATCAAAGCGAAGCACATATTTTTGTTGGTGTCAGCACTCAAAAAGTAGGTGATAGTGAGGCAATTGCAAAGCATTTCCGCAAAGCAAAGTTTGCAACAATTGATTTAACCCATGACGAATTGGCAAAGTCTCATCTACGGCATATGGTAGGCGGCCACTCCGTCCTTGCTAAAGATGAATTACTCTACCGCTTTGAATTCCCAGAGCGTCCAGGTGCTCTGATGAAATTCTTAACTAGCATGGCACCGAACTGGAATATCAGCTTGTTCCATTACCGCAACCATGGTGCGGACTACGGCCGTATCCTAGTAGGCATCCAGGTTCCTAAGAATGAGCAAAAGAAATTCCAAGTATTTTTAGAGAAATTAGCTTATCCGCATTGGGATGAAAGCAACAATCCTGCTTATCGCCTTTTCCTGAAATGAAACTGAATACGTAAAATGTAATTCATCAGATGTCATATACGCTCACCGGAAAACTTGTCGTCGCGATTTCTTCGCGTGCCCTTTTTGATTTTGAAGAAGAGAATCGTATCTTCGAATCGACTGATGACAGTGCTTACATGAAGTTACAGCTTGAGCGCCTGAGTGAGGCAGCTCAAAAAGGCGTGGCATTTCCCTTGGTCAAAAAACTCCTTGCCTTTAATGACGAGGGTATGCAGCGCGTTGAGGTAGTAATCCTCTCCCGTAACGATCCCGTAAGTGGCTTAAGGGTATTCCGCTCTGCAGAACACCATGGTTTACATCTCGAGCGTGGTGTATTTACAAGGGGTCGTCCTCCATATCACTACCTGCGCTCATTACATGCCAACCTTTTCTTGTCTGCTAATGAAGATGATGTGCGAGCTACCATTGATGCCGGCTTTCCAGCAGCACGCGTCTATCCAGAATCAAGCAAAACAGCAGAATCCCATCCGAATGAGATTCGCATTGCCTTTGACGGAGATGCAGTACTCTTTTCAGATGAGGCAGAGCAAGTCTTCCAGAAAAAAGGTCTTGAGGCTTTTGTAGATCATGAAAGTAAGAAGGTCGACATTCCATTGCCGCCAGGGCCTTTCAAGCCCTTACTTGAAGCGCTCCATAGCCTACAACGCTCCACCAGCGAGAACGGTATGCGTATTCGTACTGCCTTGGTTACTGCACGCTCCGCTCCTGCACATGAACGCGCCATTCGTACTCTCATGGCGTGGGGTATCGATGTAGATGAAGCCATGTTCCTCGGCGGCCTATCGAAGAGCGAGTTCTTGCGAGAATTTGAACCAGACTTCTTCTTCGATGATCAAACTGGTCATTGCCAATCGGCAGCATCTGTTGCGCCTACTGGCCATGTGGTATCTGGTGTATCGAACAAACCTAAGAAGTAAGTAAATATCTTAATGGCAACGATATCTCTTGGACAATCAACGCACTATCCAGATCAATATGATCCGAGTTTGCTCTTTCCGATTCCTAGAATGGAAAACCGTAAAAAACTAGGTCTTCAAGAAGGTCGGACACTACCGTTTGTTGGGGTTGATATTTGGAATGCATTTGAGCTCAGCTGGCTCAATAAAAAAGGTAAGCCTCAAATAGCATTAGCAGAGTTTCAAATTCCTGCAGACTCGCCTAATATGATTGAGTCTAAGTCCTTCAAGCTTTATCTCAACAGCCTTAATAGCGCTCGCTTTGAAGATGACAATGAAATTAAAGAAAGACTCATCACAGATCTATCTGCAGTTGCTGGCAGCAAGATCACTACTCGGATTAGTCCGACTGAAGCAATTGCTAAAAAAGGGATGCAAGAGATGGGGGGCATCCTCATGGATCGCCTTGATATCGAAGTAGACCCAAATCTACCTGCAGATCCAGGTCTGCTTGGAGTCAATGAATCCTTT
>CANFRA010000027.1 GCA_947449305.1 Burkholderiaceae bacterium | reverse complement strand
TTTCCAATTTCTGGCTTGTATCTGTTATGTTTATGGCTTGAATTGATTTATTTTCTGGAATTTGCCCATGTTGGACGCCCAAACCACTGAAAAACCTCTCACCTTAGTTAAATCTAAGGCTAATTTACGCAAAGAGGTAGATGCCTCTGGTGAGTGGACTGTGGCTCAAATTGAAGCATTGTTTGCCTTGCCTTTTGATCAATTAATGCTTAAGGCTCAGGAGGCTCATAAAGCCCATTTCCCTGAGGGTGATGTGGAGTTAGCCACCTTGTTATCCATCAAGACTGGCGGCTGCCCTGAGGATTGCGGCTACTGTCCGCAGGCTGCGCGCTATGACACCGACGTGAAGGCAGAGAAGTTAATGGGCTTAGAAGAAGTTTTGGAGGCTGCAAAAGCTGCAAAAGCTGCAGGATCAAACCGCTTCTGTATGGGAGCTGCTTGGCGAGAGCCCAAAGATCGCGATATTGAAAAAGTCACGGCAATGATTAAGGGCGTCAAAGCCTTAGGCCTTGAGACCTGCGCCACTTTAGGGATGTTGGAGGCTGATCAAGCTTTAGCGCTTCAAGAGGCTGGTTTAGATTTTTATAACCACAATCTGGATACCAGCGAAGATTTTTATCGCTCAGTGATATCTACTCGCGGTTATCAAGACCGTTTAGATACTATTTCTAATGTCCGTGCGGCCGGCATGTCTGTTTGCTGCGGCGGCATTGTGGGTATGGGTGAGACCCGTGAGCAGAGAGCCGCTTTCTTAGCCCGTTTGGCAAATTTAAACCCTTACCCTGAGTCCGTTCCCATCAATCACTTAGTGCCCGTTGCTGGAACACCATTAGCCGATCAGAAGCCTTTAGATCCTTTGGAGTTTGTCAGAACCATTGCGGTAGCTCGCATTACTATGCCTAAGGCTCGCGTGCGTTTGTCAGCTGGTCGCCAACAATTAGGCCGGGCTGTTCAGGCCATGTGCTTCTTGGCCGGTGCCAATTCGATCTTCTATGGTGAGCAATTACTCACTACCGGCAATCCCGAGGCGGAAGAAGACCGTAAGCTCTTGGCTGAGCTAGGATTAAAGACTAAGCAAAGCTCTAAAGCTGAAGTTCTGGTTTAATTTTCCGTATATGACCCCAATAGATCGCTTCATTGTTGAGTTTGACACCGCACTACGTTCGGTTGTTGGCGGAGCAAATGCTCAAAGACCTACTCCTGGCTCAGAGATTGGAGCAAATGCTGCATTAGATTCAGAGCAACGAAAACATGCAGCGGGGTTGATGCGGATTAATCACGTTGGCGAAGTTTGTGCACAAGCTTTGTATCAGTCACAAAAATTAGTTGCCAGAAATTCAGACATTAAAGAGATGCTTGATCACTCTGGTCAAGAAGAAATGGATCACTTAGCTTGGTGCGAAACTCGCCTGAAAGAGCTTGGTTCGCATACTAGTTATCTCAATCCATTTTGGTATGCAGGATCCTTTGCGATCGGCTTGGCAGCAGGCTTAGCGGGTGATAAGTGGAGTTTAGGTTTTGTTGCTGAAACTGAAAAACAGGTTGAGAGTCATCTTGAGAGTCACCTCAAAAAATTACCTATAGAGGATCATCGCTCACGTGCAATCGTAGATCAAATGCGAATGGACGAGATCGAGCATGGGCAAGCAGCCTTGCATGCTGGTGGAGCGAATTTGCCAGAGCCAATTCAGAAAATCATGGAAGCAATGTCCAAGGTAATGACGACAACTGCTTACAAAATTTAAAATGGATATTCCCGATTTAATCTGAATGAATCCAGAGATTTAATTGCAGATTAATTTTGATATATTTTTTAGCCACTACTGTTTTTAAATACAGTATATTTTGGTATTATCTAGTTATATAGCTAAGACCTATTCTTAAGTATATTTTCCAAGCCTTTGTTTCAAGTAGCTATTTTATTATCAGCATCTTCTGAACATATGACGCTAAGTGTTTGTAAACATTAGAGAATTTCCTAAAAAAATACCCAAAAACACTTGACCCCCTTATTACGATCCTCTAAAGTGGGAGGAAGTGTGAAAAAGTGGGGTAAATGGTGTTTCAAGGCGCGTCATCTCTCAATTTAGATGCAAAAGGTCGAATGTCGGTTCCGGCCAAGCATCGTGACGCCTTGTTGGTTCAAGGCGATGGCCGCATCACGCTCACAAAACATCCAGATGGCTGCCTTTTGCTATTTCCAAGGCCTGAATGGGAAAGCTTTAGAGCAAGAGTTGCTCAGCTGCCAATGGATGCGCATTGGTGGCGCAGAATTTTTCTTGGCAATGCTTCAGAAATCGATTTGGATAATGCCGGTCGAATTTTAGTTAGCCCAGAATTGCGTGCAGCAGCTGGAATTGAAAAAGAAGTGATCTTGCTCGGTATGGGTAGTCACTTGGAATTGTGGGACGCAGCAACATACGCTGCAAAAGAACAGGCTGCCATTGCACTAGGTATGCCTGAAGCACTCAAGCAATTTAATTTTTGATGACAGGGTGCTATGAACATAACTCATCGCCCAGTGTTACTGGCCGAGGCGGTGACGGCGCTAACCAGTGGCCCACTCATTCAAAAACAAAACCCAGCAAAAAATATTCTAGTAATCGATGGAACGTTTGGGCGGGGCGGTCATACACAGGCTTTGCTCAAACAGCTCCCTTCATCTGCGCGCATGATTTCTTTCGACAAGGATTTGGATGCGATTGCGGTAGCACGGAAAATCAACGATCCACGTTTAACGATCGTACACGACAGCTTTGCACAGATGGATCAGTACGCGCAAGCAGAATCAGTCGACGGAATTTTGTTGGATTTGGGAATCAGTTCGCCACAGGTAGACGAAGCGCATCGGGGCTTTTCCTTTCGACGCGAGGGCCCACTCGATATGCGGATGAATACAGAGCAGGGTTTAACAGCTGCAGAGTGGTTAGAGCAGGCGCCGCAGGAGGAAATCACGCACGTGATTAAGACTTACGGAGAAGAGCGTTTTGCATTTCAGATTGCTAAAGCCATTGTGGCCAAGCGAGAAGATGGTTTGTCCCCACAAACCACAACGCAACTAGCAAATTTGGTTGCTAGCGTGGTGCGCACACGTGAAGCTGGTCAAGATCCAGCTACTAGAACTTTTCAGGCGCTCCGTATTTTGATTAATCGTGAGCTAGTAGATTTGGAGCTGGGCCTTAAAGCCGCTTTGAATTTATTAAAGCCAGGCGCAAGACTTGCTGTCATTAGCTTTCATTCACTAGAAGATCGCATTGTGAAGCAGTTTTTGCAGGCACATTCAAAAGTAGAGTTGCCTCGTGGTTTACCTGTGCGCGAAAAGGATTTGCCACAGAGCGCTTTAGAAATCATTGGGCGTGTTAAGCCAAGCGATGCCGAGGTTTCAGAAAATCCACGCGCTCGTTCAGCCATCATGCGGGTTGCTGAAAAGCGGATGGATGCATCTGCATGAATCGAGCTACCTTGACGTTACTCGCTTTGTTATTAATTTGCTCTTTATCTCTAGTGGCGGCTCAGCAACGTGCACGTAAATTATTTATTGCTCAAGAGCGCGCCCAAATTGAAGAGCGTAAGTTAAATCAAGATTTCCTACGCTTGGAATATGAGCAACGTAATCTTTCAAAGTCTGCACGTATTCGTGATGTTGCACGCAATCAATTACGTATGTCCCCAATTTCTCCTGAACGTACTTTGTACTTGAAGGAGGCCAAATGAGGCCAGTTGGTTTTTCCACTACACCAAATTTAGTATTGCGCCTGCCAATGTGGCGGTCACGCTTAATGCTATTCCTGCTGTTCTTTGTTTTCATGATGCTATTGCTGCGCGCTTTCTGGATTCAAGGCCCTGGAAATGAATTTTATGAAGCCAAGGGAGTGCGAGGTACTCAGCGCGAGTTGGAGTTACCTGCAAGTCGTGGAAAAATTTTAGATCGTAATGGTCAGGTGATTGCTACAAGTTTAGAGGCAAAGTCTGTGATCGCCTATAACGACACAGTTCCAGATGATTTATCTGCTGACAAAATTAAAAAACTTGCCAGTCTGCTGAAAATGAGTGAAGCAGAATTACGCAAGAAGTTGAAAGAAGAGCGTAAGCAGGTTTTCTTAAAGCGTCAGGTTGAGCCAGCTATTGCACAACAAATTAAGCAATTAGAAATTCCGGGCATTGGGTTAAACAATGAATATCGCCGTTTTTATCCAGAAGGTGAGGCGATGGCACACGTGGTTGGCTTTACGAACGTCGAAGATCGTGGTCAAGAGGGTATGGAGCTTTCAAGACAGAAAGAGCTTGCTGGTCACCCTGGCCAAAGGCGAGTAGTGGTAGATCGCTTGGGCCGTGTTGTTGAGGAGATGGCAATCTTGCAGTTGCCACAAAACGGCAAAGATTTAAATCTCTCTATTGACAGCAAAATTCAGTATCTCGCTTATAACGCTGTTAAAGATGCAGTTGAGAAGCACCATGCAAAAGCTGGCGGTGCTGTAGTTTTAGATACGCAGACGGGTGAAATTTTGGCTTTAGCTAATTACCCAAGTTACAACCCAAATGATCGTAAAAATCTCACGGGTGAGCAGCTTCGCAATCGTGTCTTGACAGATACATTTGAGCCTGGCTCAACAATGAAGCCATTAACAGTGGCGATTGCTTTAGAAAAGGGCTCGATAAAGCCTGAGACCAATATGGTGATTGGTGCTAAGTATCTTGTTGGCCCAAAACCCATTACCGATACTCACCCTTATGGAAATCTAACAGTTTCAGAGATCATTCAAAAATCTAGCAATATCGGTACCGCAAAGATTGCAATGAATAGTCTCTCGGCAGAAGAGATGTGGGATTTTTATACTGCAGTTGGTTTTGGACAGCCACCAAAAATTGGATTCCCGGGTGCTGTTGGCGGGACAGTGCATCCTTTTAAAAAGTGGATGCCGACTGATCAAGCTCGCATTGCATTTGGTTATGGAATTTCTACATCACTTTTTCAGGTAGCACAGGCCTACACAGTGTTTGCGCGTGATGGTGAATTGGTGCCACTCACTATTGAGCGTAGCCCTAATTTCAAACCAGGCACGAGAGTCCTTTCTGCTAAGACTGCAATTGAAATGCGCACTATGCTTGAAACAGTAACTGAGCCTGGCGGTACTGCAATCAAGGCGCAGGCTGAAGGCTTTAGAGTTGGTGGTAAGACAGGCACGGCACACAAATTAGTTGGCAAGGGGTATGGCAATAAGTACCGCGCTTACTTTGCTGGCTTAGCACCAATAAGTGCCCCCCGGATTGTGGTTGCCGTGATGATTGATGAACCAACCGTTGGTGGTCATTATGGTGGCGAGGTTGCCGCACCAGTGTTCTCAACCATTGTGAGTGAAACACTCAATACTCTCAATGTACTGCCTGATAACAAAGTGAAGCAAATGGTTTTGCAAGACAAGAGTCCTGAAGAGATTCGTACTGCAAATTTACAAACGCAGCATGTGGTTCTAAAAAGATGAGGGCAGCATTGAATATAGAGCCCAATCATCTGATTGATCACTTACACAGCCTGGTAAACAGTACGGCTAAGGTCAGTGCAGATAGTCGACAGATCCACTCTGGTGATATCTTTTTTGCCTACCCAGTTGGTCATGGCAATGCATTGCGAGATGGTCGTCAATTTATTAATGCTGCATTAGAGAATGGTGCAGCTGCAGTAGTATTTGACCCTGCAGGACCTGGCGCTCAATACGTAAATCACCCAGAATGCATTGCAGTTGAAAACTTAGCAGAAAAAGTTGGTGAATTATCTGCACAATGGTATGGCCATCCAAGCAAACAATTAAAACTAATTGGCATAACAGGTACGAACGGTAAAACGAGTATTTCACAATGGTTAGCGCAGGCCTTGGATGAGCCCAATCATCGCACAGCAGTGTTAGGTACTTTAGGTGCAGGCTTCCCAGATTCTTTAATACAAACTGGCTATACAACTCCAGATGCACCCAAGCTACAAACTCAACTTAAAGAGTTACTCAATGCCGGTGCTAAGCAGGCCGTGATGGAGGTGTCATCTCATGCCTTGGATCAGAATCGAGTAGCGGGCACTCAGTTAAATTGCGCGGTATTTACCAATCTGACACAAGATCATTTGGATTATCACGGCAGTATGGCTAACTACGGCGAGGCAAAAGTAAAACTATTTGCGCTGGCAGGGCTAGAGCATGCCATCGTTAATTTAGATGATGCGTTTGGTCGTGAGATTGCCATAAAGCTTTTAGCTAAGGGCGGCATTCAGGTCTGGGCATATACAATTTCCCAAAGTGCTCTTCAGGGATTTGAAAAATTTGGCGATCGTCTACAGCGTATTTATGCTAAAGACAGCGTCATTAACGGTGCTGGATATGACTCTCTGTTCATCTATGAGGGAGTCGGCAGTAATAGCTTGCATATTCCTGTGTTGGGCGACTTCAATTTAAGTAATGCACTTGCAGTTTGGGCGGCATTACTCAGTCAAGGCTTAAGTTGTGATGAGGCAAGCAAGCGAGTGAGTCAATTGCGACCTGTTCTTGGGCGCATGGAATTAATTCAAGTAGGTAAGCAGCAAAAATCAGCAGGTTTGTTAGTAGTAGTTGATTACGCACACACCCCCGACGCCCTCCAAAAAACCCTACAAACCTTGGCCCCCATAGCAAAGCAGCGTGACGGAAAAATTTGGTGTGTATTTGGTTGTGGTGGCGATCGTGATGCTGGCAAGCGATCTGAAATGGGTGCAGTGGCTGAGCAATACGCCGATCACATCATCATTACTAGTGATAATCCAAGATCTGAAGAACCGCAGGCAATCATCGAAATGATTCGTAGTGGCATTAATCAGGAATCTTCAAATGTACAAATGATTATTGATCGCTCTGCAGCGATCATGGCTGCCGTACGTAATGCTGCTTCTCAAGATATTGTCTTGGTTGCTGGCAAAGGTCATGAAACTACCCAAGAAATTAATGGTAAGAAATTTGATTTCTCTGACCAAGAGCATATTCGCTTGGCTGCTGGAGGTATCGCTTGATGTCTGCCATGGCAACACTTGCTCAAGTCCACGCCATGTTACCTGGTAGCGCACTGTTAAATATTTCTGCGCAAGATGCCCAGTCACTGAATATTTCAAAGATTGGAACAGATAGTCGACAGATTGATGCCAAAGAATTATTTGTGGCTTTGACGGGTGATCGCTTTGACGCCCACGACTTTTTATCAGATGTTGCTAAAGCAGGAGCAACGGGAGTGCTGATTAGCAATAAAGATAAATGCCCTGCTAGTTTGCCTGCCGTTTGTGTTGCTGATACCCGTATTGGCCTCGGGGTATTTGCGAAAGCCTGGCGCGCTAATCATCCGATTCCATTGGCTTTGGTGACTGGTAGCAATGGCAAGACTACCGTTAAAGAAATGATTGCCTCTATTTTTGGAGCGGCAGTAGGGCAAGCACATATCTTGGTTACCAAAGGTAATCTGAATAATGACATTGGATTACCGCTAACCTTGTTAAAGCTGCGTTCGACAGATCGGCTTGCCGTAGTTGAGTTGGGTATGAATCACCCTGGTGAAACTGCGCAGCTAGCTAATATTGCGCAGGCGAATATTGCCTTGATTAATAATGCACAGCGTGAGCATCAAGAGTTTATGGCTACTGTAGCTGCAGTAGCACAAGAGCATTCTGATGCGATTCGTGCTTTAACAAAAGATGGCGTTGCAATCTTCCCTGCAGACTCTGAGTTTGCAGGTGTTTGGCTTGAAGCTGCTGCTGGACGTAAGGTAATCGACTTTATTCTACTGTCCGGTCAGTCGACATTGAGAGCCGCAGTGATGGGACGTCTGTTAAGTAACGGACACCTCCAAGTGCAAACAGATTCAGGCTCTATAGAAGTCCAACTAAAAACCTTGGGTAGTCACAATGCACGTAATGCATTAGCAGCCAGCGCTGTTGCTATAGCTGCTGGGATCAGCCTTGAGAAAATTAAGGAAGGGCTTGAAGCATTCTCGCCGGTAAATGGGCGCATGCAAGCTATGAAGATTGATCCCAATCACACCTTAATTGATGACAGCTATAACGCTAATCCAGATTCAGTCAGAGCAGCAATTGATGCACTAAAGCAATCAGGCAATATATCTTGGTTGGTTTTAGGCGATATGGGCGAAGTTGGTAATCAAGGGCCTGAGTTTCATCGCGAGGTTGGTGCCTACGCTGCCGAACAGGGAGTTACCAAATTATTTGCTTTGGGGGAGCAGTGCCAATTTGCTATTAAAGGCTTTGAAGATATTCAAAAAAATCAAGCATCCATTGCTAGTGCAAAACATTTTTCTGAAATGGATAGTCTGATTATGCAGTTGAGAGATGCATTGCATGCCCAGTCAACTGGTAGCAATGAGCATTTAAATATTTTGGTTAAGGGTTCACGTTTTATGCGCATGGAGCGTGTAGTGCAGGCCTTGTTAGAGGAGGCTAAAACATGCTCTTAATTTTGGCGCAATGGCTTCAGGATGATTTTGGATTCTTCCGAGTCTTTAATTACATCACTTTTAGAGCGGTGATGGCGACAGTGACTGCCTTGTTAATTGGCTTAGCTGCTGGCCCATGGGTCATTCGTAAATTGACCGCCTTGAAAATGGGCCAAGCTGTGCGCACTGATGGACCACAAACCCATTTAGTGAAATCAGGGACTCCAACTATGGGTGGAGTTTTGATCTTGATTGGTATTTTTGTATCCTGCATGTTGTGGGCAGATTTAAGTAATCGTTTTATTTGGATTGTGATGATTGTCACTTTCGGATTTGGTGCAATTGGTTGGGTAGATGACTATCGCAAGGTTGCCCACAAAGACCCTAAGGGGATGGCCTCTAGAGAAAAATTCCTTTGGCAAACTTTGATTGGTTTATTTGCAGCGATTTACTTAGCATTCTCAGTATCGGAAGTTAACAACCTTAAAGTACTCCAACTTTTCTACGAATGGCTTAGGAGTGGTTTTGCTTTAGATCTTCCAGCAAAAACTAACTTGCTATTGCCATTCATTAAAGAGGTTAGTTATCCACTTGGGATGATGGGCTTCATCATCTTGAGTTACTTGGTGATTGTTGGTAGTAGTAATGCGGTGAATCTGACTGATGGCCTCGATGGTTTAGTAATCATGCCTGTCATATTGGTTGGCGCTGCATTGGGCGCCTTTGCTTACGTGATGGGCAATGCCATCTATGCCAAATATTTATTGTTTCCTTATATCCCAGGCGCTGGTGAGCTGTTGATCTTTTGTGGCGCCATGGGTGGAGCGGGTTTAGCTTTCCTTTGGTACAACGCTCATCCAGCACAAGTCTTTATGGGCGATGTAGGAGCGCTTGCTCTAGGCGGGGCACTTGGAACTATCGCAGTAATTGTGCGCCAAGAGATTGTGCTCTTTGTAATGGGTGGAATATTTGTTGCAGAAACTGTTTCGGTAATGCTCCAAGTGTTTTGGTTCAAATTAACCAAAAAATATTCTGGTGAGGGCCGCCGTATTTTCCGCATGGCGCCACTACATCATCATTTTGAACTGGGTGGCTGGAAAGAGACGCAAGTAGTAGTTCGTTTCTGGATCATCACCATCCTATTAGTATTAATTGGCTTATCTAGCCTGAAATTACGGTGAGCCCAAAAGTAAATATGCTGAACTTACAAAATACTTTCGCTAATCCTGCTTTGGTAGATGATGCAGGCTATCAAGCCCCACACCGATTTTTGATTATGGGACTGGGTGAGTCCGGTGTTGCTATGGCTAAGTGGTGTCTACTTAATGGAGCCACCATTCGTTTGATAGATACGCGTGATCAATCTCAATTTTCTGAGCGCCAGAATACTTGGCTTAATGAATTAAAAATCGCTGGATTGAAAGATATTCAGCTTGGACCATTGAGCGATGCGCAATTGACTAATATTGATGTTATTGGTATCAGCCCTGGTTTATCCCCACTTCAAGAGCCAACTAAATCATTTTTGGAGAAGGCTAGAAAAACCAGAATTGATGTGTGGAGTGAAATCGAATTTTTTGCACGTGCGATTGCCAGCTTGGATCGTATGGCACAAGTAAATCATTCTAGTTATTCATCAACAGTCTTGGCCATTACTGGTACCAATGGAAAAACAACTACTACTGCCTTGACAGGACAACTCTGCGAGCGAGCTGGCAAGAAGGTTGCGGTAGCCGGAAATATTAGCCCTGCAGCATTAGACAAGCTGATGATATGCTTAAATGAGTCTGACCAAATTGAAGATATGCCCGATATCTGGGTGCTTGAATTATCTAGTTTCCAATTGGTGTACACAGATAGCCTCAACGCAACGGCAGCTACTGTTCTCAATATCACCCAAGATCATTTAGATTGGCACGGTGATATGCATGCGTACGAAGATGCAAAAGGAAAAATCTTTGGTGCGGACACTATTTGCGTCTTAAATCGCGATGACTCTGTAGTGATGAATTTACTCTCTGATGATCAAAAGTCAGAAAAGTCTATTGTGACTTTTGGCTCCAATAGCCCAGATGAACAGGGCGCTTTTGGCATCGAGCATGACTTGCGAGCCGGAGGAATTGACTGGCTAGTATGGGCCGAGGTAGATGAAGATGTTGAGCCAAAGCCCAAACGCCGTCGTAAATCAACTGCCATTGAAGAAGATGAAGCGTTGCGTTTGAAGCGTTTAATTCCTGCTGATGCACTTAGAATTCGTGGTCGTCACAATGCATTGAACGCACTAGCTGCATTAGCACTGGCAAGATCTGCCAATTTGCCTATGAATGTTCTCCTCCATGGTTTGCGCGATTATCACGGTGAGCCACATCGTGTTCAGAGTGTTGCGATAGTGGATGACGTGGAGTACATCGACGACAGCAAGGGTACTAACGTGGGTGCGACTGTAGCCGCTCTGAATGGTTTGGGTGGTAATGAGTCCGCTAAGCGTATTTGGTTAATTGCAGGCGGTGACGGTAAAGGACAAGACTTTAGCCCATTACGCGAACCTGCCCTACGTTTTGTTAAGGGCGTTTTCTTGATTGGTAAAGATGGCGCTGTAATTGGCAAGGCTATTGGTCAGGAAGTTCCTTGCACAATGAGCGGCAGTTTAGAACTTGCCGTCAGGGCAGCTGCAGAACAAGCGCAGTCTGGTGATTTAGTCTTGCTTTCTCCAGCATGTGCGAGTTTTGATCAATTCAAAGATTATGTTGCCCGTGCTCAGGCATTTGTTGGTGAGGTTGAAGAATTAGGAATGCGTTTTGAGGGAGTGCAAGCGTGAATCTAAAAGATAAACTTTTTCCTGAGAATCGCTTAGGCTTAGATCGCTTCTGGAATTTTTCTCGGGGCGGTATTGATAACTTCCGCACTGGATTGAGAGACGCAGTATCCGGAGTTGAGCAAACTCGCTCACGCATGATGGAATACGACCAATTATTAGTATGGGCAGTCCTCTCGCTCATGTTGATTGGTTTGGTAATGGTGTACTCAGCGTCTATTACTTTGGCCGATGGTCCTAAATATGCCAACTACAGTAGCAATTTTTTCTTAATTCGCCATACGATTTCTTTAGCAATTGCTATTGGAGTAGGTATTTGGACTTTTAAGATCCCAACTAAGATGTGGGATCGTTATTCTCCTCTGATTTTTGGTTTTACTGTGCTGCTATTAATTGCAGTATTAATCCCAGGTATTGGCAAAGGCGTCAACGGAGCTAAGCGCTGGATTCCGCTAGGCTTAATGAACTTCCAGCCATCTGAGTTAATGAAATTCGCAGCGATTATTTTTGCAGCAAGCTACACAGTTCAACGTCAAGAATATTTACACTCTTTTGTTAAGGGCATGCTGCCAATGGGTATTGCGGTAGCCCTAGTTGGCGGCCTGTTAATGGCTGAGCCTGATATGGGTGCATTCATAGTGGTAGCTTTAATTGCGTTTGGCATTCTATTTTTAGGCGGTATTAATGCCAAGTTATTTGGTGGCTTGATTGTTGTTGGAATTGCAAGTGCCGTCACGATTATTGCGCTCTCCCCCTTTAGACAAAAACGAATCATGGCTTTTGTTGATCCATGGCAGGCAGATAACGCCGCTAATAAAGCTTATCAGTTAACACATTCCTTAATGGCTTTTGGTCGCGGTGAATGGTTCGGCACTGGTCTTGGTGGCAGCGTAGAAAAATTACATTACTTACCTGAAGCACATACCGATTTCATTATGGCGGTGATTGGGGAAGAGCTTGGCTTTGTTGGTGTGGTTGTGATGATCTTCTTGTTCTACTGGATCGTACGGCGTGCTTTTTTAATTGGACGTACTGCTTTGCAATTAGATCGAAGTTTTGCTGGCCTTGCGGCTAAGGGTGTCGCGATCTGGATTGGTTGGCAAGCTTTTATCAATATGGGTGTGAACTTGGGCCTATTGCCAACTAAAGGTTTGACATTGCCATTAGTGAGTTACGGTGGATCTGCAATTTTGATGAATACCATTGCGGTTGCAATGCTGCTGCGTATTGATTATGAGAATCGTATTTTGATGCGCGGAGGGAAGTTGTGACAAAACCCTCAATATTGGTGATGGCTGGAGGCACGGGCGGGCATATCTTCCCAGGCCTTGCTGTCGCTGAATATTTGCGGATCTGTGGTTGGAATGTGTCATGGCTTGGTAACCAAAGTGGTATGGAATACCGTCTAGTGAAGTCTTGTGATTTTCCATTTGAGGCTATTGAGTTTGGTGGTTTACGTGGCAAAGGGCTCAAGGCTAAATTGATGCTGCCAATAAATTTAATACGCGCTTGCTTTCAGAGTTGGAAGATCATGCGCCGCTTAAAACCATCTGTAGTCTTAGGTATGGGTGGTTATATTACCTTCCCTGGTGGCTTAGTAACTAAATTATTGAAGCGTCCATTAGTGCTTCATGAATCCAACTCTGTAGCAGGCAGCGCTAATCGTGCTCTTGCCAGAATAGCAATGCGTACATTAACGGGCTTTCCGAATACGATGGCACATGCTGAGTGGGTCGGAAATCCGATTCGCGAAGAATTTGATCACATGCAAACACCAGCTCTGCGTTACGATCAGCGTCAAGGCCCTTTATCTATATTGGTAGTGGGTGGCAGTTTAGGCGCGGCTGCTTTAAATGAAAATATTCCTGCAGCATTGAAATTGATTTCTAAAGATGCACGCCCCAAGATCATTCATCAAGCGGGTGATAAGCATTTGGCTGAATTGCAAAAGCGCTATGCTGATTTAGGGGTTGAGGCCCAGATTCTTCCCTTTATTGATGATATGCCCTCTGCGTACGCACAAGCAGACCTTGTGATTTGCCGTGCTGGAGCAATGACAGTTTCAGAATTAGCAGCTTGTGGTGTTGCCTCTTGCTTAATTCCTTTTCCATTTGCAATTGATGATCATCAAACTGCTAATGCAAAATTTTTAGCTGATGCGAATGCAGCTATTTTATTGCCACAGCAAAATCTCAATCCACAAGATTTGGCTTTGATGATTCAAAACTTTAATCGTGTGGATCTTAAAGAAATAGCCTTACGTGCGCACGCTTTAGCTAAACCACATGCAACCTTGCGAGTGGCTGAGGTTTGCGCTGATTGTGCGGGGGTAGGGGTATGAAGCATATCGTGCAGCAAATCCATTTCATTGGTATTGGCGGTGCCGGCATGAGTGGCATAGCTGAAGTATTGCTTAATTTAGGTTATCAAGTATCTGGATCTGATTTGGCTGAAGGTGCGGTAACAAAGCGCTTAAAGGAATTGGGCGCAGTCATTCATATTGGCCATGACCCTAAAAATATTGGCACCGCAGAAGCGGTGGTCATTTCTACTGCTGTAGCCGGAAATAATCCTGAGGTTCTGGCGGCACGTGCAGCCAAGATTCCGGTAATTCAGCGGGCGGTGATGTTAGGCGAATTAATGCGCTTAAAACAAGGTATCGCAATCGCTGGAACTCACGGCAAGACTACTACAACTAGCTTGGTTGCCTCTGTGCTGGCTGAAGGTGGCTTGGACCCTACCTTTGTGATTGGCGGCAAACTCAATTCTGCAGGTGCTAATGCGCGTTTGGGTCGCGGAGATTTCATTGTGGTCGAAGCGGATGAATCTGATGCTTCATTCTTGCAGCTTTTCCCAGCAATGGAAGTCGTTACCAATATTGATGCTGATCATATGGATACCTATCAGCACGATATGGCGAGATTGAAGCAAGCCTTTGTGCAATTTATTCAGCGTATGCCATTTTATGGCGTTGCAGTTTTATGTATTGATGATGCTAATGTGCGTGACATCATTCCATTTGTATCCCAACCTGTATTGCGTTATGGACTCTCTGAAGATGCAGATATCAGAGCTAGTAATGTGCGCGCCGATGGCACGCGTATGCACTTTACGGTAGATCGTCGCACAGTTCGTAGGCATGGTAATAAACCTGGCCCTCTAAATGTGACACTGAACTTGCCTGGTTTACATAATGTACGTAATGCTTTAGCTGCAATTGGTATTGCTACAGAGCTAGGCGTTGGCGATGAGGCTATTACCAAAGCACTCTCTGAATTTAGCGGTGTTGGCCGTCGCTTCCAGCGTTATGGAGAAATCCCCCTAGCTTCTGGAGGTAGTTTCACATTAATCGATGATTATGGTCACCATCCAGTAGAGATGGCAGCAACCTTAGAGGCCGCTCGCGGCGCCTTCCCAGATCGTCGTTTAGTACTAGCATTCCAGCCACATCGATTTACCAGAACGCGGGATTGTTTTGGGGAGTTTGTGCAAGTACTCCGAAACTTTGATGCTTTGGTGTTAACCGAAGTTTATCCAGCCGGGGAAGTAAAGATTCCAGGTGCAGACGGGAAGAGTTTGATGAAGGCAGCGCTTGCAGAAGAGAAGAGTGCAAAGTGCCCCTTGAATTCTGCTGTGGTCGCCTTTGCAGCCAATATTACTGAGATGCCAGAAAAGTTATCTCAGGTATTAAAAGATGGCGATGTCTTAATTACGATGGGCGCAGGATCAATCTCAGCGTTGCCACATACCTTGGCGGAGGCAAAGAGTGTCTAAGTTAGGGACAGGCCATGGCGCGTGGGGTGATCGCGTGAAGTCTCAGCTATCCAAGTTGGATGTCAAATCACTTGGGCGCGTTGGGGTGCTATTGGGCGGTCGTTCTGGCGAGCGTGAAATCTCTCTCATGTCGGGTAATGGTGTTTTGGAGGCCTTGCTCTCTAAAGGTGTGGATGCACATGCTTTTGATCCAGGCTTGCGTTGTCCAACAGAGCTGGCAAAAGAAAAATTTGATCGCGTGTTTATTTCTCTGCATGGTCGTTATGGTGAAGATGGAACCATCCAGGGCTTATTGGATTTATTGAGCCTACCGTATACCGGTAGTGGTGTATTGGCTTCTGCTTTAGCAATTGACAAGATTGTTACTAAGCAAGTTTGGATTAGTAATGGCCTGGCGACTCCAGAATTTGAAGAATTAACTGCAAATAGCGACTGGAACGCAGTCGTCAAGCATCTAGGCCTGCCTTTAATTGTGAAACCAGCGCATGAGGGCTCTTCACTTGGCTTAACTAAGGTGAAGTCTGTAGATGAATTACCGGTTGCTTATGAACTTGCTGCAGGATTAGATAAAAAAGTGATCGCTGAGACTTGCATTGTGGGTGACGAGTTAACGTGCCCATTGGTTGGTCATGGTAACACAGCAGAAGCATTGCCGGTTATTAAAATTATTCCGCCGCAAGCCAATTACGACTTTCATCACAAGTATTTCTCAAACGAAACCCAATACTTATGCCCAACTGGGCTTGCTTCTGAGGTCAATGAGCGCGTTCAAGCGTTGGCTTTAGCTGCCTATAGAGCTTTGGGTTGCCGTACATGGGGTCGTGCTGATGTGATGCTAGATCAAAAAACTGGCAAGCCTTACTTACTAGAGATGAATACCTCACCAGGCATGACTTCACATTCCTTGGTGCCAATGGCAGCTAAAGCTGCTGGCGTTAGTTATGCAGACTTAGTCTTATGGCTGCTTAACCAAACGATGCAACAAAAAGAGGGTGCTACTGCATGAGTACGCTTTTAGACCGATTCGGAGATATCTTCTCTGTCATCATGTCCCCTCTTTGGAATCATCCTGAGCGGATGCAAAAGCTTAGCCGTTTCTTAATGCGCTGCTTCATTGTGATGGTCGTAGCTGGGGTCCTGGTTTGGTTAAGTCAGAGACCTGTCTTCACTTTGAAGCAAATTCAGGTGGAGCCTATTGCTGGTCAAACACTTCAGCATATTAATAAATCCCTCGTGAAGCGTCAGGTAATAGAAAACGTGCAAGGTAATTTTTTTAGTGTGCGTTTAGAAGATGTGAAGCGGGGTTTTGAGAGTATGCCTTGGGTGCGACATGCCAATGTCCGTCGAGTTTGGCCCAATGGATTGATTGTCAATATTGAAGAGCAAAAGCCATTTGCTACTTGGGGTGGAGAGGGTAGCAGTACTTTAATGAATTCACATGGCGAACTATTTGCCGGTCGTGTTTCCGAGATTGTGGATGACAGACGCCTGCTTGATTTTTCGGGTCCAGATGATGCTAGTAAAGAAGTGATGAGTCTTTATGAAAAAGCCAATAACTGGTTTAAACCTTGGAATGCTGAAGTCGTGAGTCTGGCATTAACTGAGCGTTACGCCTGGCATGTCAAGTTATCCAATGGGATCAAGGTGGAATTTGGGCGTGATGAAGAGAGCTCTGATAAGAACTTAACTGAAGAACGGATTGCGCGCCTATTTAAGTATTGGCCTCAAGTACAAGAAAAATGGGCAAATCGAATTGATGCAGTAGATCTACGTTATGCAAATGGTTTTGCAGTGCATCTTGCTTCTGGAAGCATGAAAAAAAATGACGTAGATGGAAAAAAAAGTGAGTTGAAGCAATGAGGAATGTGAATGAGCAAAGATAATCGCGACCTACTCGTGGGTTTAGACATTGGAACTTCCAAGGTGGTTGCCTTGGTTGCGGAGTTAACACCTGATGGCCAGTTCAATGTAGTTGGTGTAGGCCAAACGCCATCCAAGGGCTTGAAAAAGGGTGTTGTCGTCAATATTGAAGCAACTGTTCAGTCGATTCAGAAGGCGCTAGAAGAGGCTGAAGTGATGGCTGATCGACAGATTGTTCAAGTGTTTACCGGTATTGCTGGAAATCATATTGTGAGCTTTAACTCGAGCGGTATGGTTGCTATACGTGATAAAGAAGTGCTTGCTGGTGATGTTGAGCGTGTATTAGAAACTGCTAAGGCGATCAATATCCCAACGGATCAACAAATTTTGCATATCCTGGTTCAAGAATTCATTATCGATGGTCAAGAGGACGTACGTGAACCCATTGGCATGAGTGGTTTACGTTTAGAAGTTAAGGTGCATATCGTGACGGGCGCTGTCAGCGCCGCACAAAATATTGTGAAATGCGTCCGTCGTTGTGGTTTAGAGGTCAACGACTTAATTTTGCAGCCTTTGGCATCAAGCTTAGCCGTCCTCACCGATGATGAAAAAGAGCTTGGCGTTGTTTTGGTTGATATTGGCGGCGGCACTACAGATATCGCCATTTATTTCCAGGGATCAATTCGTCATACAGCAGTGATTCCAATTGCAGGCGATCAAATTACTAACGATATTGCAATGGCATTGCGGACGCCAACGATTGATGCGGAAGATTTGAAAATTGCACATGGAATCGCACGCCAAGAGATGGCTGATTCAGAAGCCATGATTGATGTGCCGGGCGTAGGGGACCGTGAGCCACGTCCTATGTCTAAGCAAGCACTTGCCGCTGTGATTGAACCACGTGTTGAAGAGCTCTTTACTTTGGTGAGAGGTGTAGTGCGCGATTCTGGGTATGAGGACATGGTTTCCTCCGGAATTGTGCTTACTGGCGGTACTTCATTAATGCCGGGCATGGTTGAGCTGGCTGAACAAGTTTTTTTGAGACAAGCTCGAATTGGTACGCCTGAATACCGCGGCCACTTACATGAAGTTCTTCGTAGCCCTAGATACGCTACTAGCATTGGTTTGCTTATGGAAGGTCAAGCGCAATTTTTGCGTGGTCGTCGAGTTTCTCAATCAGGCGCGTTGCAAGGAGTGATGTCGCGCATGAAGGAATGGTTTGCAGGAAATTTTTAAGTTTTTTCGTCGTCGTCAATGTAGTAAGTTATTTACCTAGGAGGGTATATGGAATTTGAAATGTTAGATCAAGATACGGCTGGTAAAACCATTATTAAAGTGGTTGGAGTCGGTGGGGCTGGTGGCAATGCTGTCCAGCATATGATTCGTCGCGGAGTCAATGGCGTAGAGTTCATTTGCATGAACACCGATGCTGGCGCTTTACAGCGTTCTGAAGCATCTGTGAATTTGCAACTGGGCTCTAGCGGATTAGGTGCTGGTGCAAAACCAGAAATTGGCGCAGCTTCTGCAGAGGAGGCGCGTGCTCGCATCGCAGATACTTTGCAGGGCGCCCATATGGTTTTCATCACTGCGGGTATGGGCGGTGGTACCGGTACTGGCGCGGCTCCAATCGTCGCTCAAGTAGCTAAAGAAATGGGCATTTTGACTGTTGGCGTTATCAGCAAACCATTTGATTTTGAGGGCGTAAAACGCTTGAAGGTAGCTGAGAAAGGCGCTGCAGAGCTCGAGTCTTATGTTGATTCATTGATTGTTGTGCTCAATGAAAAACTCTTTGAAGTGATGGGTGAAGATGCTGAGTTTGATAAGGCCTTTGCTTGCGCAGATGATGTATTGCATAACGCCGTCTCTGGTATCGCAGAAATCATCAATGTTCAAGGTTTGATCAACGTTGACTTTGAAGATGTGAAGACTGTGATGGGCGAACAAGGTAAAGCCATGATGGGCACAGCAACCGTTTCCGGTATGGACCGCGCTCGTTTGGCTGCTGAAGCTGCAGTTGCATCACCACTACTAGAGGGCGTTGATTTATCTGGAGCGCGTGGCGTATTGGTAAATATTACTGCCAACCGTTCGTTGAAGTTGTCTGAAACTCGCGAAGTCATGGCTGCCATTCGTGGTTATGCCGCTGATGATGCAACTGTGATCTTCGGCACTGTATATGACGAAAGCTTGGGTGACGCATTGCGTGTGACTGTAGTTGCTACTGGCTTGAATAATCCTCAAGCTCGTCACAACCATCAGCCAGAAGTAGTGTGGAGACAAGCTACTGGTACTAGTGATGCAATGCCAACGATGGCTGACCTGAATACCTTTGCTCCTACTAGCGCTTCTGCTGCTATGAGCAAGGTAGGCTTGGATTCTGCTATTGGTACTAGTGCAGGGATGGCCTCGACTAGTTCTGGCGTTGCTCCATTAATGGCTGCACCAGCAGCCAGTAGTGGCGTTGATTACAGTCAATATGATTTGCCACGGGTATTTCGTAGTACCCGTGAGGCGTCTCCTGCACCGACTTTAGGCGCAGATAGCTCCCCTCAGGCTAAATCCATGCTGGAGAAGGGGGCTGATTACTATGAAATTCCAGCCTTTTTACGTAAGCAAGCAGACTAAGTAAACCTCAATACAATAGGTAATTGCGAAATGCCAGCGCGGCGACCCTCCGGACGACGAATCCTGCGCTTGCGTTGGCATACTTACTAACAATTACTTATTGGAGATGTCATGATTACTGTTGGACAAAAATTACCTAACGCTACTCTTTATGAATTTTTTAATGAAGAGAGCGAAGGCTGCTCCTTGGGGCCAAATGCCTTTGAAGTTGAGAAGCTTGT
>CANFRA010000026.1 GCA_947449305.1 Burkholderiaceae bacterium | reverse complement strand
CAAAGCCCTTATGCTGTAGCTTGGGTTGGTCAAGCTCTCGATGATGAAGAAAAAACCATCAAAGTTTTAGGTGGCGCTGGCTCAGCTGTTGCTTATATTCAAAATCTAGTTGTGAGTTGGTCTGATCAAAAACCATCCGGAATGGGTCCCGCTGGAAAATGTATTAGATCTAATCGGTCGGCCGTACTGGCTGATACTGAAATGGATGTTGGATTTGCTCCATGGCGTGAGCTGGCTCATCAATATGGCATTCGTTCTTCTATCGGCTGTCCAATACCCGATGGCCAAGTCCATCCCTTTGGCTGTCTTTTGGTTTATTCAACTGTACCGAATGCATTTGGACCGGATGAAGTTATGCTTTTTGAAAGTCTTGCGCATGAGATAGGCTTTGGCTTGCGTGCTATTGAGCGTCAACATCAATTAGATAAACAGATTCATGAAAAAGAGCAGACCCAAGAGCGATTAGCGGGAGCCTTACGCTCCACGATTGAAGCTATGTCTAAAACCATGGAGTGGCGTGATCCGTATACAGCTGGCCATCAAAAGCGGGTTGCGCAAATTAGCATGGCAATTGGCAATAAGCTTGGTATGGATAATGACGCTATTCAGGCTTTATATATGGCTGGAATGGTTCATGACATCGGCAAGGTTGCAGTTCCATCCGAAATTTTGACTAAACCCACCCATCTCACCGAACTAGAAATGAAGATGGTTCAAGAGCATGCTGAAACTAGTTTTCAGATCTTAAAAGACATCCCATTTCCTTGGCCAATTGCAGAGATGGTGCATCAGCATCATGAACGCTTAGATGGAAGTGGATATCCGAAGGGTCTAGCGGGTGATCAAATCACTCAAGGAGCAAGGATATTGGCAGTAGCGGATACGATTGAAGCTATGGCAACCCATCGCCCTTATCGCCCAGCCCGCGGACTCACATCTGCAATGAGCGAGATTCAGGCTGAAGCAGGTATTAAGCTAGATGCAAAAGTAGTTAATGCTGCATTCGAATTAATGAAAGATGGCAACGCCTTACAAGAAATCATTGAGTCAATCTAAATCATGATTCTGGGCTTATTTCTTTATTCTCTTAGCCTCCTTTGCCAAATTTTTTCGGCAGGATATGCAATCAGTTTATGTTTTAGAGCAAATTCTTATCGATTAGCCTGTGGATTTTTGGCTATTGGTTTAACTTTGATGGTGGGTAGACGAATCGCGCCTTTGGCTCAGGCTTTAAGTGACGTTCGTATCAATGTAGTTGATGCTTGGCTATCCGTTCCAATCTCTTTGTTTCTTTTGCTTGGTATGTTTCAGTTCAAAAAATTATTGATTGATATGGAAGATCGAAATTTCATGCTTGATCAGTTTTCTAAAAAAGATTCTCTCACTGGCGCGATGAGCCGCACTGAAACATTTTCCAGGATTAATCTTGATATTAAAAAGAGTTTTAGAAGTAAGAAGCCTATTGCTTTTCTGATGGCCGATATTGACCATTTTAAAAATGTGAATGATGTTTACGGCCATCCTATTGGTGATCAAGTTTTAATTGACCTTGTGAAACGATGTCAAGAAGACTTGCGTGAAATTGATATCTTTGGACGGGTTGGGGGAGAGGAATTTTTAATTGTGCTTCCTGAGCTCGGTAAGGCAGGTGCGGGCGAGGTGGCAGAGCGTCTTAGAAAGCACATTGCCGGTAAACCTTGTATTAATGTAGAAGGAAAAGATATTTTTATTACGATTAGTATCGGCATTGCAATTTATGACCCCCATAAAGACCATCAATTAGATGCCAATCTTGTCTTGAAGAAGTATTTCACTCTGTGTGATCAGGCTATGTATCGCGCTAAGACGGCTGGCAGAAATCAAATTTCAGAGTGAGTGAGGGGGGGTGCGGATCCTCATATCTAAGGGTATATGAAAAGACCCGTTAGAAAACATATCATCATTGCTATAGCCTTGGGTTTGGTATTTCTTTTTATAGCAAATGCCGGTATCTCTGCTTTTTTGCTAAAGGGCAATAGTATTAGCTTGCGAGCTGAGCAATTTTCTGGATTAACAATTACCCTATCTGAGCATACGTCCCAGAATTTGTATATTGCAAATGCCGCCTTAAAGGATATTGCTGAATCACTAGCATTGGCAAAGGTCGATAATGAAAAAGCTTACCGTCAATTTGCTGTACAAAAAGTGCAGTTTGAGTATTTGCAGGGGAAAATCAAAGGTAATGCGATTTTAAATGTTGCCACTTTTGTCTCAAAAGAGGGTAAGGTGCTCAATTATTCACGCTCCTATCCCCCGCCTGAAATAGATCTTAGTAACCGTGATTATTTTCAATATTTAAAATCGAACAATGATCAACTCGTTTATTACAGTAAATCTGTTAAAAATAAAGGTAACGGTCAGTGGATTTTTTATTTGGCCAGACGAATTACTGGTGCGCAGGGAGAATTCCTGGGCCTTGTTTTAGTGGGTATTTCAGTTGATCGCTTTTCGAGCTTGTTTGAAAAAGTTGGCAGGAACCTCGGGGAAGGGGTTGAGGTTTCCTTGTATCGGCAGGACAAGACTTTGCTAACCAGATGGCCTCTAGTTGAAGATATTATTGGTCAAGTGGATTCAAGCCACTCTATCGATGAGTCACTTTCTCAGTCCAATCAAAATGAAGTCATTATTTACTCGCCCAGTAAAATCAATAAATGGAGTAATGGTGCTGATGAGCGCATGGCATCTTATCGCTATGTTGTAGGGTACCCATTAATTGTGGGTGTAACAGCTCCTCAATCCCTTTATCTATCAGATTGGTACAAGAATGTCGCAGGCTTATTGCTTTCAACACTTGTTAGCTTGTTTGCCTTATTCATTGCCGCCAGTTTATTGATTAGAAGTTATAGCAGCGATGCACATAACCAGTATCTAGCCCATTATGACTTTTTAACTGGGCTTCCTAATCGGCTTTTACTAAAAGATCGACTTCAGATCGCGATTAAAAATTCTAAGAGTGCTGGAAAAAACGTAGGGCTATTATTTTTGGACTTAGATAATTTCAAGGAAATTAACGATAGCTATGGTCATCCGGTAGGTGATTTTGTTCTCAAAGAGATTGCCGATCGGATGAGGGCTTGCTTGAGAGAATCAGATACTGTTGGGCGCATTGGTGGCGATGAGTTTTTAATTATCCTTCCTGACTTAGGGGTGAAAAATAATGCCATTGATATTGCCAAAAAAGTACGTTATGCAATCAGTCAACCTATCGCATGTTCACAGCTCACTCTTACCACTGCAGCAAGTATAGGCGTTGCCCTATATCCCGATAATGCCCAGAGTGCTGAAGCACTTATTAATAAGGCAGATATCGCCATGTTTTACGCTAAATCTTATGGGAAGAATAGAGTCGCTATATATGACCCTATTGTGATGAATGTCAATTCATGACCTTTAACATGCAAGCGCTAGTAGTCTAGACATTTTGTCATCATGCGATATATAGTTAAAACTGTTTACCTCCCACCATTTCAACTGAATCAAGCTATTACCGTGAAAAAATTCGATATCTCTCAAATTCTGTTTGGCCTAGTGCTGACAGCTATTGCAGCCTACTTCATGCTCAGATCTACGCCGAGCCAAAGCGCCCCCAAGTCCTCTATCCCCACGGTACAAATCGGTAGCCTCATTTGGGATCAAACCGAGATGACGATTGGAGATGTCAAAGGTTTTGCAGCAACTGGTTTTGTCAGCGCAGCTGAAAAGAAGGGCGGCGGTTTAAATTACGAAAGTGGCTTTGTGCAAAAGCTGGGCTGGACTTGGAAAACTCCTTATGGTGTTCCTGCTGGCGATTCTGAGCCTGCAGTGCATCTCAATCAAAAAGAAGCAGAATCCATCTGTCGTTACTACGGCAAACGTTTACCAACGGATGCTGAGTGGACTTCAGCCGCATTCTTAGAGCAAAGAGCAAATCCTCCTGCTGGCTATGTCAAAGGACAGCGTTACCCATTTCCTGGCGGCAATACTCCAGTGGTTTCTCATTGCTTAAATGGCTGTGGCGATTACAAAGGCGTGGCTCCTGCCGGAGCTTTAAATCGTGGCACGGGGCATGTCACTACGAAAACAACCAAGCCTGGTGTCAATGGTATGTTCGATATGGGGGGCAATGTTTGGGAGTGGACGGCTACAGAGCGTAATGGTGGGTATATTACCCGTGGCGCCTCTTGGTGGTATGGCCCAGAGAGGCAGCAAGAATCTGATGTAGAGTCCAAGTCGGCTGATATCACCGTGGTTTATATCGGATTTCGGTGTGTAGCTGATGCCGTGAAACAATAGGGCATGACTAGTTCTGTAGTAGATTCATCTGAAATCGAAGTTACCCCTGATTACCAAGCTGTTATTGGGGCTATTGAGCGTCACGATCCCTATATCTTTGTCAGCGGTAAAGCAGGCACGGGTAAAACAACGCTCATTGGCTATCTTCGAGAAACGATTCCTGGCAACGTTGTCGTTGTAGCGCCAACTGGCGTTGCTGCCCTGCAGGTGAAGGGTGTCACGATTCATTCATTCTTCAGATTGCCGCCGCGCTTAATATTTCCTGAAGAAGATATTAAGCCACTGCGAGATAAGCGTCTCTATAAAGATATTCGCCTGCTGATCATTGATGAAATCTCGATGGTGCGTGCCGATGTAGTCGATGCAATGGATTTATTCTTGCGCGAGAACGGTCCACAAAAAGGTAAACCCTTTGGTGGTATTCAGGTGATGTTTGTGGGAGATTTATTTCAATTGCCGCCAGTGGTATCGAGTGGCGATATGCAAGTGCTTGCTGATCGTGGTTACGAGGGACCTTATTTCTTCTGCGCGATGGCCTTGCATCGTAAAGACGTCACCATGATTGAGTTATCGAAGGTCTTCCGTCAGAAAGATGAGCACTTTGCCGATCTTCTCAATCGTATCCGCATCAATCAAGACGTAGATGAAGTCTTAGATACATTAAATGCTCAGTGTTATCGTAAAGATGCCGAGGTAGATGAAGAAACTATCACTCTCACCACTACCAATGCGAGAGCAGATCAAATCAATGGTGCAGGATTACGTGCTATTACCAATGAAGTTAAAGTCTATGCAGGTAAAACGACTGGTAAGTTCAATGTTGATGAGCGCAATTTACCTTCCGCCAATAATCTAGCTCTAAAGGTAGGCGCGAAAGTGATGTTTACCGCAACGGATCCAGGATTTCCGAAGCGCTGGGTGAACGGCACGATTGGCGTTGTCCGAGAGTTGCTCCCCGATAAGGTGAAGGTCATGGTCAAGAACGGGCCATATTCCAATACCGTGGAAGTAACAGGTCATCAATGGGAATCCTATCGCTACGATCACGACATGATGTCAGGCAAGATATCTCCCAGCATCATTGGCACTTATGTGCAAATTCCCTTGATGCTGGCTTGGGCAGTCACCATTCATAAGAGCCAAGGCAAGACACTCGACAAGGTCAAAGTCGACCTATCATCTGGCGCATTTGCATCAGGCCAAGTCTACGTGGCCCTCAGTAGATGTAAAACGATTGAGGGCATCTCTCTTCAAAGACCTATTGAACCCAGAGATGTGAGCTGTGATCAAGAGATTAAGCGTTTTTATCTGAACTGCTTACCAGCCACTAAATAGCTTTAGCAGCAATCCATTAACTAAAACCCAGCAGCTAAGCCATCTCTACGGTGATCACTACCAGCAATATAAGCAGAGTCAGCTTCATCGCTGATCTTAGCAATTGCCTGTGCACTACCAAAATCTAAGCTGTCCGCAGGCATCACAGTGACTTCGTGCCCCATTGCTTTTAGTCCCTCAACAATGCTTGCTGGCATAGCTGCTTCAACAGTCAATTTGCCTAAGTCATCAATACGCCAGCGCGCTGCATCAGAGCAGGCCTGAGGGTTGAGATGCTCATCAATAAAGCGTATTGCAAACTGAATATGACCTTGTGGTTGCATATTGCCTCCCATCACACCAAATGCCATAGTAGGTTTGCCATCCTTTGTTAAGAAGGCCGGAATGATGGTGTGAAAAGGGCGCTTACCTGGTGCAACTTGATTAGGGTGCCCATCTTTAAGGCTAAAGCTCATGCCACGGTTATGTAAAGCAATGCCACCTGGCGCAACTACTCCTGATCCAAAGCCTTTGAAGTTCGACTGAATATAGGAAATCATCATGCCAGATTGATCTGCGGCGCAAAGATACACTGTGCCGCCAGAGTGTGGATCACCAGGACCATAAGAGCCTGCTTTATGGTGATCAATGAGTGCTGCACGGCTAGCTAAATACTCTCTATTGAGTAATGCGCTTACTGGCATAGTCATCGAGCGAGCATCAGAAACATACTCATAAGCATCAGCAAAGGCCATGCGCATTGCCTCGACTTGCAGGTGAATATGCTGTGCAGAGTTAGCGGGATATTGCTTCACGTTTGCAGCTTGCAAAATACCTAAAGCAATTTGCGCAGCAATTCCAGAACCATTTGGAGGGATTTCATGGAGAGTGTAGTCGCCATAATCAAAGCCGAGCGGCTCAACCCATTCAGGTTTGTTATCAGCAAAGTCTTGCATCGTAAAGCAACCGCCAGAAGTTTTTGCAAAGTCGACCATGCTTTGAGCAAGAGGGCCTCTATAAAAAGACTCTCCTTGAGTGGCGGCAATTTCTTTTAAAGTTTTTGCTTGAGCAGGAAACTTCCAGATCTGACCGGATTGAGGAGCTTTGCCATCAATCAGAAAAGACTCTTTAAATCCTGGCTGGTCTTTAAGAATCGGAATAGCTTCTCGCCATTGGCGCGCAATCACAGGAGAAACTGGAAAGCCATTCTCTGCGTAATCGATCGCACGTTTAAATAATTGCGCAAAAGGGAGATTGCCAAATTTTTTCGATAACTCAACCCAACCAGCAACCACACCCGGAACAGTCACGGTATTCCAGCCAATGAGATCCATCGCGGATTTGCCAGCAAAATGTTCTGGAGTCCAGGCAGCAGGGGCACGGCCCGAAGCATTCAAGCCATGGAGCTTTTTGCCATCCCAGAGAATGGCAAAGCTATCCCCGCCTATGCCGTTCATAGTTGGCTCTACTACCGTTAAGGTGATGGCAGTAGCAAGCGCGGCATCGACAGCATTGCCGCCATTCTGAAGTGCCTCAATGCCTGCTTGTGTTGCAAGGGGCTGAGAACTGGTAACAGTATTTTTAGCTAGAACGGGTGCACGGCCACCGCCAAAGGGAGGAGAAATCAACATAGGGACTTATTTACTTATTCTTATTTACTGCGTTATTAAAGGGTTCAATCAACTTTGATATTCGCTGACTTTACTACCTTCTCCCATTTGTTATGTTCTTCCGTTGTAATCTCAGCCAATTTCTCTGAGTTGGCAAACTGGGGATGGATGCCTTGTGTTGCCATGCGGGCTTTGAAGTCAGGATTCGTGAGAATCTTGCGAATTTCTCTTTCGAGTTTTGCAATGATGGCTGGTGATGTACCTTTGGGTACATAAACGGCATAGAAGTTCTCCACATCGAACTGCTTCATGCCATCTTGTCCTAGCGTTGGCACATTTGGCATAAGGGGAGAGCGCTCAGCAGCAGCAATGGCGATTGGGCGCAACTTACCACTCTGAATATGCGGCAATGAAGCAGTCACGCTATCAAACATCATCAAGGTATTGCCGGCAATCAAATCTGGCAGGGCAAAGCTACTTCCTTTATAAGGGATATGCGTTCCAGTAGCGCCAATACGCTGCATGAATAAAGTAGATTCTAAGTGTGAGAGGCTGCCATTACCCTGAGATGCGTAATTGAAATCCCCCTTTTTAGATTTAATAAAAGCGATTAACTCGGGAAGATTTTTAGCAGGAACACCTGGATTGACAACGATGAGGTGTGGTACTGTGCCAACCAGTGCAACTGGCGCATAGTCTTTACGTAAATCGGCAGGTGGGTTCTTAAAGAGCGCTTGAGAAATCACTTGATTTGTCAGGGCGCTGAAATGAATCGTATAACCATCCGGCGCAGCTTTGGCGCCAGCTTGTAGGCCAATCATGCCGCCAGCACCTGGTTTATTTTCAATCACAATAGGTTGACCTAAGGCTTCACCGAGTGGCGCCATGACAGCTCGGGCAAATACATCGGTAGATCCACCGGCAGGGAAGGACAATACTGCAACAATAGGCTTCTTAGGCCAATCCGTATCTGGGGCCGCCATTAGTGATGTATTGACTAGAAGGCCAATAAAACCGATCAATAGGGATCTCATTGGATGTTTAAGTGCTTTCATTTTGGGTTCCATTCAGTTTCTTAAGGATGATCAGTTATATAGTATTAGATATTCAGATTGAGTTCATTCATTTCAGTAGAAAGATCTATGGCAGCTTCCGATTCCAACAAAATTGATATGTCAGCCTATTGGCTGCCTTTTACCCCTAATCGTTACTTTCATCAGAATCCTAAGGTGATGCAGTCTGCTAAGGGAGCTTACTACTACGATAACCATGGGCGTAAGCTCTTTGATGGCCTTTCTGGGCTCTGGTGCTCACCCTTGGGGCATGCTGATCCACGTATTGGTGCAGCCATTAATAAACAATATGAAACTATGGATTATTGCCCTGCATTTCAGATGGCAAGTGAGGCTACTTTTACGCTAGCAAGTCGTATTGTCAAGATGGCGCCCAAGGGATTAAACAAAGTATTTTTTACCAACTCTGGCTCTGAAGGGGTTGATACCGCAATTAAGATTGCGATTGGATACCATCGCGTGATGGGCAATGCTTCCAGGGTGCGCATGATTGGGCGTGATCGTGCTTATCACGGTGTAGGGCTCGGCGGCATCTCTGTTGGTGGAATGGTGGCTAATCGGAAAATGTTTACTAGCTTAATGATTCCTGGTGTGGATCATTTACCGCATACCTTAAATCTTTCTCAAATGGCTTTCTCTAAAGGCCAGCCCAAGTGGGGCGCTCACCTCGCCGATGAATTAGAAAAGATCGTCGCTTTGCAGGATGCTAATACGATTGCGGCAGTGATTCTGGAGCCTGTACAAGGATCTACAGGTGTGATCGTTCCGCCTGAAGGTTATCTGCAAAAGATACGCGAGATTTGTACCAAGCACGGCATTCTCCTCATTTTTGATGAAGTGATCACGGGCTTTGGCCGCTTAGGTGCGAACTTTGGTGCTGACCGTTTTGGCGTAGCGCCTGATATGTTAATTTTTGCCAAAGCCATTACTAATGGTGTTATCCCGATGGGCGGAGTACTTGTTCGTGGTGATATTTATGACAGCATCATCAATAACGGCGGGCAAGACCAGGCAATCGAATTCTTTCATGGCTATACCTACTCAGGGCATCCAATACCAACAGCAGCGGCGCATGCAGTACTCGATATTTTTGAATCAGATGATTTAGTCAATCGCGCTAAAGCACTAGAACCTGTTTTAGAGAGTGGACTTCACGCACTCAAAGGTAAATCCGGAATATTGGATATTCGGAACTTTGGATTATCCGGTGCAATTGATTTAGATCCTGTTCCTGGAAAGCCTGGGCTACGTGCGTTAAAAGTACTTGAGGCTTGTATTGAGCGGGGCGCCCTCGTGCGGGTAGCTGGTGACTGTATTGCGGTAGGCCCACCATTTATTTCAAAGCCAGAAGAAGTGGAGTTCTTGTGTAGCGTGCTTGGTGATTCAGTAGATGCTGCTATGAAAATCAACGCCTAGAAAATAAATAGAAATGAGGGGATAAATGAGTAAGCAAAGAACGCTTTTTAATGAGCGACTCAGTGAGCCAAGTTTAATAGTTGCGCCTGGTGTTTATGAAATGGTCTCATTGCGTCTTGCCGATCGCATGAATTTTGATGCGCTCTATATGACAGGCTACGGTACAGTCGCCTCTCTTTTAGGCTTGCCTGATGCAGGGTTAGCAACCTATTCCGATATGGTCGGTAGAGTAACGGCGATGGCTGGCATGGCAAAGACGCCTTTGATTGCTGATGGCGATACAGGCTATGGCGGCTTATTGAATGTTCGTCACACTATTCGAGGGTATGAAGCAGCTGGCGCCGTTGCAATACAGCTAGAAGATCAAGAGTTCCCAAAAAAATGTGGACACACACCGGGTCGCAGAGTGATTCCCATGGAGGATATGGTCAAAAAGATTGAGGTGGCAGTAGCGTCACGCACGGACCCTAATTTCAAAATTATTGCGAGAACGGATGCTCGAACAACCTTAGGGTTAGACGAGGCGCTACGACGTGGTGAGGCATATGCACGGGCTGGCGCTGATATCTTGTTTATTGAGTCCCCTGAAACTGAGTTAGAGATGAGACGTATTGGTCAAACATTTCCTGATCACCCCTTAATTGCCAATATGGTAGAAAAAGGTAGAACCCCTGTGTTACCTAAAATAGAACTAGAACAATTGGGTTTCAAGATTGCAATCTTTCCGGTAACTGCTTTGCTCGCTTCAGTACAGGCGATGACCAGAGTTTATGATCACTTCAAAGACTCTGGATCATCGATTGATAATCCAGTGGAGTTGTACGACTTTGCCGATTTATCTAAGTTAATGGGTTTTGAAGATGTTTGGGAGTTTGAAAAACGCTTTGTCGAAACTAAATAAGAGGTGAATATGAAAGTGCATCGCTATCTGACATCGGCAGTTTTTTTGTTTGCAGCTTTAGCTCCTATGCTTAGCTTCGCACAAGCGAATTATCCTAATCGACCAATACGCCTCATTATTCCATTTACACCAGGTGGTGTAACCGATACATCGGGCCGCTTTATTGCAGAGCAATTGTCCTTAAAGTTGGGCCAACAAGTTATTGCTGATAACAAACCTGGAGCTTCTGGAAACATTGGGTCTCAAATGGTTGCTGCAGCAGAGCCAGACGGATATACCTTGTTATTAGGTTATGCAGGAACCTTATCCATTAACCCATTGCTAAATGAGAAAACTCCTTTTGATAGCGTGAAAGATTTTGCGCCGATTGGAAAGATTGGCGATGCGATTTTGATTCTCGTAGCCAACAATAATTTTCAAGGCAAGACCCTGGCAGATGTGATTGCAATCTCAAAAAAAGACCCGAATGGCCTTTCCTATGGGACATCCGGCTCCGGTGGTACCCCTCACATTGCTGGCGAATTGCTAAAGCAAAGAACGGGAGCTAATCTAGTTCACGTTCCCTACAAAGGAGGGGGTCAAGCACTGCTTGATTTGCTGGGGGGTAATATTCCCTTGGTTTACACGGCAGTTGCTGGAGCAAATCAATACGTTAGCTCCGGGCGGATTAAAGCAATCGCAGTATCGAGCTCAAAGAGAAGTCCAAGCATGCCTGATGTGCCAACCTTTATTGAGAGCGGCGTTAAAGATTTTGTGATCGATGATTGGGTGGGTTTATTGGCCCCTGCAAAAACGCCTAAGCCAATTATTGATAAATTAAATCAAGCGCTAAATGAGATTTTGAATTCATCTGAAGGTAAAGCAAGGCTTTTTGTAATGGGCATTACTCCTTCACCTGGTACCCCAGAAAAATTTGGTGAGCAAATCAAGGTAGACTTGGTCAGATTTTCACCCATTGTGAAGACCGCTCTGAGCAAACCTGAGTAATACCAGTCAACCGCTTTACCGATTAAACAAGTGATAGATCACTGGGATTGCCACAGCGTTAATCACCCCATTGATACCCGTTGCTATGCTTACATAAGACCGCTTCAGGATGAATGCTGAGGCCTCTTGTGGCGCCAATGCCATGGGCGGTAATAGCATTCGCAAACTGAGATTTATATTGCAACGCAATATATTTATTCTTGTTTAATATAGGCACAACATTAGTAGGGTATAAAAAGCTGGAATTCATCCTAATACGGAGAATTCCTCAATATTAGAAAAACGATAGGGGAGCAAGCATGGCTGAGTTAAATGTCAATGGCAAAAAATACAAGGTGGACGTAGATCTAGATACCCCATTGTTGTGGGCAATCCGTGAGCAGGTCGGTTTGACTGGCACCAAATATGGTTGCGGTGTTGGCGTCTGTGGGGCTTGCACTGTTTTATTCGAAGGTCAAGCGATTCGTAGCTGTTCCTTACCCGTATCAGCAGCTGTAGGTAAAAAAATCGAGACCATTGAAAGCCTAGAAAAGAATGGCCAACTCTCTAAAATCCAAAAAGCATGGGTTGATAAGCAAGTGCCTCAGTGTGGCTACTGCCAATCTGGCATGGTGATGGCAACCACTGCACTTCTGCGCAACAATCCAAAACCGACTGACGCTCAAATTGATGCGGCAGTGACCAATATTTGCCGTTGTGGCACCTTCCAAGAAGTTCGTGCAGCGATTCATGCTGTGAGCAAGGCATAAGGGGATAGAGATGACTACAAATACAAATACTTCCCGTCGCCACTTTATTGTTGGCTCTAGCGCAATCGCTACTGGCCTGGCAATTGGCTTTGATTTTTCCATCATGTCTGAAGCAAATGCTGCTATGGGCACTGGTACTACAGCAATGACACCACTTGCATCACCAGAAATTGGTGTGTGGGTAGTAGTTAAGCCAAATGATGATGTGATTGTGCGTATCGTTCGCTCAGAAATGGGTCAAGGCACGATTACTGGATTGGCACAAATGGTTGCTGAAGAATTAGAGTGTGATTGGAAAAAAGTCTCCTATGACTATCCATCTCCTGCCGAGAGTTTGAAGCGCAAGCAAGCTTGGGGTAGTTACTCTACCGGCGGTAGTCGTGGTATTCGTACTTCGGAGCAATATGTTCGTAAGGGCGGTGCAGCAGCGCGCATGATGCTCGTTCAAGCCGCAGCAAACCAATGGAATGTTCCTGCTGCTGAGTGTGTGGCAAAGAATAGCGTCATTACTCATACCCCGTCTGGTCGTAAAACTACTTTCGGTAAGGTGTCCGTTGCCGCCTCCCAATTAGAGGTGCCAAAAGAGGTTCCGCTGAAGGATCCAAAAGAGTGGAAGCTGATTGGTAAATCCGTCAATCGTATTGATGGTATGTCTGATAAGGTCACTGGTAAACAAATCTACGCAATTGACCTCAAGCTACCTGGGATGCTGACAGCAACGATTAAAGAAGCCCCAGTATTTGGTAGCAAGCTCAAGAGCTATGATGCTGCCAAAGCCCAGAGTATGAAGGGCGTGAAAAAAGTGGTCCAAGTGGGAGATGCGGCAGTTGCAGTGATAGCCGATACATTCTGGCAAGCTAAGGTGGCACTGGATCAAGTGAACATCGTTTGGGAAAGTAGTCCTAATGAGAATGTATCTAGCGCCTCCATTAAGAAGATGTTAGAAGACGGTCTTAGTGCCGATGATGTATTTGTGGGCAACTCGAATGGTGATGTGAAGTCTGCAATGTCTAGCGCATCCAAAAAGATTGAGGCTACTTACTTCTACCCATTCTTAAATCACGCTACTTTAGAGCCACAAACAGCTACGGCTAAGTGGACGGCAGATTCTTGTGAGGCATGGGTGCCTACTCAAGATGGTGAAGCTTCACTAGCTGCAGTGATTGCAGCATCAGGTTTACCTGCTGACAAATGTAACGTTTATAAAGTCAACCTTGGTGGTGGCTTTGGTCGCCGTGGGGCATTTCAGGACTACACCACTCAAGCAGTCAATATCGCCAAGCAAATGCCAGGCACTCCAGTCAAATTGATTTGGACGCGCGAAGAAGACATGACTCAAGGCCGTTACCATCCAGTCATGATGTGCAAGATGACAGCCGCTATTGATGATCAGAAAAATATCACTGGCTTAAACATGCGCTTATCAGGCCAGTCTATTTTGTCGGCAGTACGTCCCGCCGTTGTTGCTGCCAATAAAGGTAAGGACCCTGTTGTATTCCAAGGCTTAGATCCAACGGGAGAGCACGGCATTACTTATAGCTTTCCGAATCTGAATATTGATCATGCTATGCGCAATACCCACGTGCCACCGGGTTTTTGGCGCGGCGTGAACGTGAATCAGAATGCGGTCTTCATTGAAACCTTTATGGATGAGATGGCTGAAGCAACGGGTATGGATGCGGTAGAGTTCCGTCGTAAGCATATGAAAGAATTCCCACGTGCAGTCGTAGTGCTCAATGCCGTTGCAGATGGTATTGGCTGGAACAAGCCTGCAGCACCTGGCGTATTCCGTGGCGTGGCGCAAATGCGTTCTTTCGGTAGCTATGTAGCCGCTGCTTGTGAGATCTCTGTGAAAAACGGCAATGAAGTGAAGATTCATCGCATCGTAGCTGCTACTGATCCAGGTTACATTGTCAATCCAGCGCAAGTTGCACGTCAGGTATCCGGTTCATTTGTTTATGGCCTGTCAGCTCTATTTGAAGAAGAGATCACTATCGAAAAAGGTGCAGTAGTTCAAAAGAACTTTGATACCTTTGGTTCAATTCGTCTAGCTCAAATGCCTCCTGTTGAAACTATCGTTATTCAAGGCGGCGGTAAAGATTGGGGTGGCGTAGGTGAACCAACGATTGCGGTTGCAGCCCCAGCGGTACTCAATGCGTTTTATCGTGCAACCGGTAAACGCCTACGTACAGTGCCATTAAAAAATAGCGGCATCAAGCTGGTTTAAAGCTACCGTGACATTGCACCGATGAGAATGAGGTATGCACTAGCAACATGCTTGCTAGGCTTCCTCACTCTCAGTTTTGCAAATGCTCAAACCATTGTGGGGGATTCGATTTTCGAATCCCTTTCTTCTGCCCCCGGTGATATCACTCGAGGTAGGGCGATTGTAGCGAGTCGTCAAACAGGTTTATGTCTCTTGTGCCATAGTGGCCCATTTCCGGAAGAGCGGTTTCAGGGAAACCTGGCACCTGAACTCAGTATCAGTGCCGCTCGTCTCACAGCACCACAGCTCAGGGCGCGGATTGTAGATGCCAGTCACTTTAATCCCAGCACCATCATGCCGGCCTATTACAAAACTGGACACCTTAATCGAGTTGCTCCAAAATTTGCAGGACAAACGATCTTAAATAGCCAAGAAATTGAAGATGTTGTGGCATACCTAGTGAGCTTAAATCAGTAAAATTCATCATGAATATGAAATTTAACACCCCTCTCAAAATGCACCGTCGTCTTTGGCTCCAGACAATTCAAAAGTTTGGCCTATTAACGCTGGGCGCTTGGTTTAGTCCTTCATTCGTTTTTGCTAAAAAAGAAGATGCAGACGAGGCAATTCAAAAAATCACTGGTAATGCAAAAATTCAAGAGGGGCGCGTTACTCTGACTATCCCACCGTTGATTGAAAACGGTAATCTAGTGGTGCTGAAGGTGAGTGTGCAGAGCCCGATGACTGCTAATGATTATGTGAAGGCTATTCATGTGATTGCAGAAGGTAATCCATTGCCCAATATCTTTACTGCTTACTTAACGCCACGTTCGGGTACTGCCAATATCACTACTCGAGTGCGCTTAGCTGATAGTCAGCGTGTTTGGGCTATCGCGCAAATGAGTAATGGTAGTTTTTGGCAAGGTTCAGCAGAAACTTTGGTGACCTTATCTGCCTGTACGGAGGTGATATGAGTAAAACATCACGTACTCAAGTGACAGTGCCAGCTTCTGCTAAGAAGAATTCCATTATTGAGATCCGCGCGATTGTCCAGCATGATATGGAGTCAGGATTTCGTTATACCGAATCTGGCAAATTAATCCCAAGAGATATTATTCGCGTTTTTACCTGCAGCTATAACGATGTTGAAGTATTTAAGGCTGACTTCTATCCTGGTATCGGCGCTAATCCATTAATCATTTTCACTGCCGTTGCTACAGAATCAGGAACTCTCGTGTTCAAGTGGCTTGGTGATGATGGATATGCGGCGGTTAATCAAGCTCGTATTACGGTCGCATAAGGGTTCTGTGCGCGCAGGAGCCTCTCTTTGCTTCATCACCTTTTGTTGCTCTACATTGCTTGCAGCATCAGTCTCTATAGCTGCCAATACAAAACAATCTAGTTATGAGCTCATGTCTGCTGAAAACAAGGCGATGCAGGATGATCCGTCTCTGAACCCTGCAATGTTTTGGGTTGCAGAAGGGGAGAGCCTATGGCAAACCAAATCAGGCCCAAAAAATATGGCCTGCACTGGTTGTCATGGCGACGCCAAAAAATCAATGCGTGGTGTGGCAACCCAATTTCCGAAGATGGTCAAGGGTAAGCTACAAACTCTAGAAGGACAGATCAATCAATGTAGATCTACTGCACAAAATGCACCAACACTTGCTTATGAGAGTAAAGCGTTATTGGCCTTAACTTCCTATGTTGCGGTCCAGTCAAAAGGCATGCCGATTACTGTAAAAGAAACTCCAGCCAATCGAGAGCAATTAACAAAAGGTCGTCAGTGGTTTAACGAAAGAATGGGGCAGCTGAACTTATCTTGTGCTCAATGTCACGAGGATAGGTCGGGATTAAAGTTGGGCGGCAGTCTGATACCGCAAGGCCACCCTAATGCTTACCCTATTTATCGCCTAGAATGGCAGACCTTAGGATCTTTGCAGCGCCGCTTACGCAATTGCATGAGTGGAGTGAGGGCGCAGCAGTTTGAGTATGGTTCGCCTGAAATGGCGCAGCTAGAACTCTTCTTGATGTGGCGAGCCAGAGGCATGCCCTTAGAGGCTCCAGGAGTCAGACCTTAGTCAGGTTTACTGCTTAAACACTTCCATAGCTTGATCTGCAGGGCCCAATAGGGGCGTGCTGTTATCGGTTACCTTTGGTACTAAGACGTCTACACAGATTGGCTTAGATGACAGTGGATTAAAAAAACTACATTCTTTTTTAGTGGCAGCTGAGGCTGCATGCTCTAAAGGAGATTTGCCGGTGGCTGCAGTAGACGCCAGGCTTGTAGCTGTTGCTGGGTTAGCGACAGCAGCTGTTGCTACAGCACCTCCAGCAGAGCTAGCGGCAGCAGAGCTTGATGCCCCAATCGCTGCGATTGGGGCAACACAGCCTTGTAAACCTAAACAAGTAATGATCAGAAATGGGCAAGCCCATAAATGCAAATGGGATCCCAAATAGAATCTAACGCTTCTGGCAGACAACATTAAATACTCCGGCTGTCCATGACTCATTCACCACGGGCTCAAACTTGCTATCAGGAGTGTTGTTATCAGAAACTACCTTACCCGTACCTTTATTTCCGGCAAATTCTTTAAAAGCAATAGGGCGGTAGCTGATCTCAGGGCAGTAGTATTCATTGAGGCCAATAATAGAGCTCACTGCCTGCTTATTATTTGGATTCATACCCGGCTTTCTAAAATCCAACATTGACAGGATTTGAGCTTTCTCACTGCTTGTAGTAATCGTATCCAAATCTACATAAACAACCATCAGTGCATTAGAGCCCAGCTCCTTCCATTCAGCATAGGCACTGCTGATTGGAGTTAAGAGGGTCGCTAGAGCAGCAGAAATTAAAAATGAGGTCAGTTTTTTCATGGGCAGGATTCTTCAATAACGACGGATCAGTATTAATAAGACATTCTAAACGCCTTGAGGATAGCTATGTGGCTGATCTCCTGATCTTATTTGCTGCCAAGCTCGAGTTGCCGTTTGCTGCTCTCAGGCTTCATTTGTAAAGGTAGGTATTCATTCTTTGCCCAGAGCGGGTTCATATTGCGATAGAGCTTGCTTTGCACCCAGCCTGATTGGCCAGACTGATAGATAAAGAGCGATTTTTCTAGATCCGAAAGGTCATAAATAGCTCGCATGCTGGGGCCTTGAACTGTTTCGTAAGGGTTTATCGATTTTAATAGTTGAGGTCTGCCAACATTAATAGAAAAAGCATCTCCAGGAAAGGGCGTCTTAATATTAAAAAGGCTTCCCAATACTGGAACTTTACTGAGTGGGCGATGCTCAGAAACGGCAATATGGGCTTTGCCCCATGCCCAACTTTTTGGATCATTGCCGTACTCATTGCTTAAATACTCAAGTGCTTTATCAAGCGCATTGTTAGATGACTCCAAACAGGATTCCACTGGTATTGTTTTGGGGTCATCACACCATGGGCTGTCAGAGTTTTGTAATGCAAGTATCAATGGTTGCCTAAAACTCCGTGAGCCATAGCTCTCGGTAAAGAGATAACTTAAGCGTGAAAATAGATTGCGAGTGAGTTGATCAGCCCAGGCGTTAAAAATCAGAGCGCCAGCACTATCCACTTTCATATCGCCATCAAAGTTCTGAATGATTTCTTGTGCTTGGGAAGCCAGTTTATGACTGGGCTTACTTGCTTTGAGTAAGCCCAATAGTGGGGTAGCCCCTAGTGATAGGGTGTCTGCCTGCATGGTTTTCATATTATTGAGGTCATGACTATTTCTAGACTTGATGAGCTCAACAATGCGGTCATAACGCGTTGGCAGCTCCCAATCACTCGTTAAAGGATTGGGGTCATTAGCAGCAATAATTCGTTGATTAGCAGTAGCAAGCCAGCCTTGTTCTGGATTATTGCTAGCTGGTAATTGCTCAAAAGGAACATAGCCGTTCCAATCAAATTGTTTTTCCCAACCCAGGGCGGGGGCAACGCCATATAAGCCCTGATGTAAGATGCGTTTAGGTGCAACGCCTGCGGCCTGATAGCTGATATTGCCTTCGGCGTCTGCCATCACCACATTTTGCATGGGGGCATAGTTTTTACGAAGCGCTTGTTTAAATGAATCGAGATCTTTAGCGCGGTTCATTTCTAAAAGGCCGACAACAGATTGGTTTTCAACATCTAATGCTGTCCAGCGCAGGGCTAAAGCAAATCGTTTGGTATCGATACTTTTTTTAGCACGTGCATAGGAATCAGAAATCACGGGCCCATGACGTGTTTCTTTTACTAAAAAGGTAATAGAAGGGGCGCCTTTGACATCAATAATTTCTTGATGCACTTTGAATGGTAAAGGACCATCGGGGCCGCGATACATTCCAGGATTATTAGAGTCTATTTGCTCGATATATAAATCTTGAACGTCTGGATTGGTGTTAGTAAAGCTCCAGGCAAACTTATCCGTTCTACCAAGCACTACCGCTGGTATGCCTGGTAGGGTAGCGCCAATCACATTCATGCCTGGTGCATCGAGATGCGCAAAATACCAAATTGCTGGAGCTGATAAACCTAAATGAGGATCGTTCGCTAGCAAGGGTTTGCCGCTAGCTGTAAGCTTGCCACTTAAGGCCCAGTTATTTGATCCAATACCTTCTTTTCCGCCTGGCAGATCAAGAGAGCCAAGCTCAGTAGTAGGAAGGTTCTTGGATTTACCCTCAGTAGGTCCTACCGCAGGATTAAAGAGATTGAGGTCTTTATAGATCTTAGCGAAATCCATATTACTCACTGGTGCGCCTGGTTCGTAAGATGGCAAGATTTCCCAGATTTGTTTGGTAGTGAGAAACTGGGAGAGTTCAAGCCGTTGTAATTCTTTATCCCAGTTACCACCAAGATCGTAGGCCATCATTAACATCCAGGCAACACTATCAGTCGGCGACCAATGACCTGGCTTAGATCCTGTTAGAAAGTACTCAAGAGGAAGTGCCCAGCCTAATTGAGCATTGCCCGTATTCACACCATCAGCATAAGCCTGGAGTAAGCGTTTTGTAGCAACGGGATAGCGATCAAATTGACGTTCTGCAGCGCGCTTAATACCGAGTGTACGAATAAACCGATCGATCTTCACAGTCTCACTCCCTAAAATTTCAGAGAGGCGACCGCTAGCAAGACGACGATTGACTTCCATTTGCCAGGAGCGTTCTGTAGCATGCAAGTAACCCAAGGCAAATAGTGCATCTGTAGAGGAGTTTGCTTTGATGTGGGGAACATCAGACTCATCGAAGGTAATCACTACCGAGTCACCTACACCTTTGATAATGCGCTTACCAGAAGTGGAGCTCTGCGCTGAATACAAATAGGCAATTATTGTCACTAAGCAGATTGCCAAGGCACTAGCAACAACCCAAAAAACCGGACGCAAGAGCTTGCTAAGCCCAGTCAATTTACTATTGAATTTCATAGTAATAGTTTAGTGGTTTTAGGCTTCCCAAGCCCCAAGTCTGCCTAGCACCTACTTCCTGAGGCTTTCTGGGCTTGCGTGCTAAAATTTCATCTGTCTTGATTTATATAGCGCAGCAGTTGGTGCGAGCCCGAGTGGTGAAATCGGTAGACACAGCAGATTTAAAATCTGCCGACTCAAAAAAGTCGTGCCGGTTCGATTCCGGCCTCGGGCACCAAAGAAGTGAGGATCACCCCCACCAGGTCAGGCAGGGCGGTTGCCTCAGAGTTTTATCTTAGATGCAAATGAGATACTTTTTAGATATCTCTAATCTACTTCAACAAAGTCAAAATGACATTTGGCATCTGATTAGCTTGGGCTAGCATCGAAGTAGCAGCCTGTTGCAAGATCTGAGTACGGGTCAAATTAGAAGTTTCTGCAGCGTAATCGGTATCGACAATGCGGCTAATGCCATCAGCCAGATTAGTAGACAAAGTTTGCATGTTATCGACTGAGTAATCTAGGCGATTTAACCAAATACCCAGATCAGATCTATTGGTTGCATTGATCCCAATAGCATCTTGCACTACTGAAGTAGATAGGTTAGCGACATCACTACCTTCT
>CANFRA010000025.1 GCA_947449305.1 Burkholderiaceae bacterium | reverse complement strand
GCCAATGCTGTCATGTCTTACATTCTAACAAGCTAAAATGGAAGTGGATGGGCCTCCCCGCATGGTGGGTTGGATAACCTGGTCAGGTCGGGAACGAAGCAGCCAAACCCAATTTCTGCCAGTGCCGGGGGTTTGGCTCATCCACCCCCCCCTTAGAACGCCTAGAGTTAGAGTATTAGTAAAACCCCGAAAATTGCCCCTAACCAAGCAAATAATCAATAAAACTAGTGCCCATCTTGCATCTGATGAAACTCAAAAAGTAAGTCCTTTATTTATGAATAGAGCTTATGTTTAAATGACGTTTAGATTAATGAATTGAGCACGCTTCTCATCATGAAGATCCTATCAATTATTGGGGCGCTATTTGGCCTCGCTGTTATTGGCCTAGTCTTTACAGGCGGACTTGATTATCTTTTTTATTCTGTAAATCAAAAGGGGGTTCGTAGCGCACAGACCGCTAACACCTCAAACTCTATAAACACAATTGTTGTTGAACCATCGCCCCAGGTTCGTCCTGTAGACCAAACTGCCATTCCTAATCCCGCGCCTCCTACAGCCCCGATATTTGTAGGAAAACGGGTTGCCTTGGTCATCGGCAATGCAAGGTACAAAACCAATGCTCTGGCAAACCCCAAAAATGATGCTGACGATATATCCAAAGCCTTAAATGAAAATGGCTTTACGGTTATTAACTTAAGAGATGCGTCCTTACCAGAAATGAGGGCTGCAGTTAGGCAATTTGGTGATAAATTAATTCAGAATGATGTTGGCCTTGTCTATTACTCAGGCCATGCAATGGAGGTAAAAGGCAGGAACTACTTCATCCCAGTAAATGCGGATATACAAAATGAAGATGAAGTTCCAGATCAAAGCCTAGATGCATCTCTCATACTCGAAAAAATGGCAACTGCTAAAAAGAAAGTAAACATTTTGATGGTTGATGCCTGTCGCGACAATCCCTACGCACGAAGCTTTCGCTCCGCAAGCAAAGGTCTTGGTAGCATGGACGCCCCTAGTGGCACACTCATTTCATTTGCCACTGCCCCTGGAAAAGTTGCCTATGATGGTAGCGGTAGAAATAGTCCATACATGAAACATTTCTTAGAAGCAATAAAAACCCCTAATCGGGGCATTGAGCAGATCTTCAAAGAAGTTAGGAGAAATGTTCAAGCTGAAACTAAAAACCTTCAAACACCTTGGGAAAATACTAGTTTAAGCGGTGACTTCTACTTTAAAGTTAAAAATGATTAAAAAATCCTTTACTTAGGTGTAGTTTTATTTTGCCAGCCATCAGCTTGGTTGAGGGCTTTTCAAATATAGAGAAAATGAATGTCTAGAGATAAATTAGGATTAATGGCCTTTGGTCTTGCACTCTTGGGATTTATCGTTTTTGTAAAAACAAGATCGCTTCTTTTGTTTGCGATCGGCATCATCTGCGTAGCCCTATTGATTTTTTCTAAGAATAAATTCATCCAAAAATGACGGGTGTCATGCTAGAACTAGTAGTTGAATTTGGTGTGATTTTGATTTCACCAATCGTTTTTCACTACTATCTTTGGAAATACAAAAAATTAGCCCCTGCAGTTATTCTGAAAGATTTCAAAATTTATGCCTGCTTGTATGGGCTTATTTTGATTACTAGCATCTTTGCTATTTGGAAGCAGTATTAACGGCTTATGAGCCTTTTATCCGAAGGGCCCATTCAGTCGAACAGTATCCCAATTCAACACAATCGCAATACTGACCCAGATTAGATATGGCAGTATGTAAAGACTATATTTAGTAGAAACTTTTCGTATTGTCAACAAGATGGCGAGAACCGAGAGCCATAACAGCACTGCTTCGTACAAAGACCAATCCGGCCTTTGAAAACGGAAGTACAAAATACTCCATAGCAAGTTCAGAAAAGCATTAAGCCAAAATAAAAATGTTAGGCGGCTCAGAAGCGCAGCATTAGAAGTCAAGTGCTTCACGGCCACCCAAGCCATGCCAGACAAAATAAAAATAATGGACCAGATTGGGCCAAATGCTGCGTCAGGAGGCTTCCAAAAAGGTTCTTTTAAGGCCTGATACCAGGGCCCTAAATCCGTTGCTAAGCCACCCAGGATTGCCACTGTTAAACCCCAGGCTAATGGCACGAGCATCTTTTTATTCAGCATCAATTTTCTTTGAAGGTAGGAGCGCTATTGGGAGTTCTGAAAGTTCGGCGTTTAGGTGTAATAGTAGATTAAGAAAAAAATGAGGATGAATAAGTTCAGAGTGCCAAAGATGATCAAAACTGGCTTGCCGATATATTGCCACTTTGCCTCTTTTGATAACAGTTGGGTCTGATTTTTTTTCTTAAACATAAATGAAATGCTTATATCTGGAAATGATCTCGCACTTTGGCTAAGATTTTCTTTGGAGATAGACCATATAAGTCTAGGAGCAGATTAATATCACCATGCTCGACATACTCATCGGGTAGACCAATCTGCAGAGTAGATATCTGAATTTTGTGCGTCGATAGCGCTTCCAAGCAGGCACTGCCAGCCCCTCCTTGAGTTGCACTGTCTTCAATAAAAACCAAAGCATCATGACTTTTAGCAAGATCTAATAGCAATTGCTCATCTAATGGTTTTACAAATCGCATATCGGCAACAGTCCCATCAAGTTCCTCTGCAGCCTCTAGTGCGTTGTATAGCAACGGGCCAAAACAAACAAACGCAATCTTTTTGCCAGAGGCTTGCACATTTTTGGCTTTGCGAACAATTAAGCCTTTCCCGACGGGGATAGTCTCTAGTTTTTGAGATGCCTCTGGACCTACTCCAGAGCCGCGGGGATAACGAACGACAGAAGGACCATTCAAACCAAATGCAGTGGTGAGCATATTTCTGCAATCTTCTTGATTCGATGGCGTCATTAAGACAACATTGGGCAAGCACCTTAGAAAGGCAACATCAAATACGCCTGCATGGGTTGGTCCATCCGCACCAACCATACCAGCTCGATCGATGGCAAAGACAATCGGTAAATTCTGCAAGGTCACATCGTGTATGAGTTGATCGTAGCCCCTTTGTAAAAAAGTGGAGTAGATCGCTACTACTGGCTTGAGACCCTCACAAGCAATACCTGCTGCAAAAGTCACTGCATGCTGTTCTGCAATTCCGACATCAAAGTAACGATCGGGGTACTGAGCTTCAAATTGGACCAAGCCAGAGCCTTCGCGCATTGCTGGCGTAATACCAATGAGACGTTGATCTGCTTTGGCCATATCACAAAGCCATTCGCCAAAGACTTCAGTGTAGGTTTTTTTGCCTGGTGTAGAAGGTTTCAGGCCTTCGCTAGGATTAAATTTTCCAGGGCCATGATAAGAAATGGGGTTTTGCTCTGCCCTCTCATACCCTTTTCCTTTTTTGGTAACGATATGCAAAAATTGCGGGCCATCAGTCTGTGCAATCTTTTTCAGGTTCTCAAGGGTAATGATGAGATCGTGCAGATTATGGCCATCGATCGGACCATAGTAGTCAAAGCCAAACTCTTCAAAGATAGTAGCTGGGCCAATCATCCCTTTGGCATGACCTTCCAGTCTTTTTGCAAACTCTCTTAAGGGAGGAGTATAAGAAAGCATCTTATCCAAACCTTTTTTGGTAGCTCCATAGAGTGAGCCGCTAATGAGCTTTGCTAAATATCGATTTAGGGCTCCGACCGCAGGAGAGATCGACATTTCGTTATCGTTCAAAATCACGATTAAGGGTATGGATTTATCAACCCCCGCATTATTTAAACCTTCATAGGCCATACCGGCACTCATGGAGCCATCGCCAATGACTGCGATGACATTGCGTTTTTCACCCTTTACTTTGCTAGCAACCGCCATTCCGAGGGCGGCTGAAATACTAGTAGAAGAATGTGCTGTACCAAAAGCATCGTATTGGCTTTCTGAACGCTTTGGAAATCCAGATAAGCCACCAAACTGACGCAAGCTGGGCATCATTTCTCTGCGCCCTGTCAAAATTTTATGGGCGTAACTTTGATGTCCTACATCCCAGACAATGCGATCTTCCGGAGTATCAAAAACATAATGCAAGGCAATTGCGAGCTCAACAGTTCCGAGATTAGAAGATAAGTGCCCACCGGTACTGGCCACAGACTGCAGAATGAATTCACGCAATTCATCCGATAGTTGGGCAAGTTCAGACTGCTCAAGCTGCTTTAAATCCTGTGAGGAGTTAATGGTGTGAAGTACTTTAGTTGCCTGGAGCATATTTAACGCCGAAATTATTTTGGAGAATAAATACTAGAGAGAATTCGCTTGAAATCTTCAATCTCGTTATTGGGTGATTTTTGCAAGGCATTGATCGGTGCATGCATAAATTTATTAGCCAAGGCTTCAGCCATGATCGATAGGACCTCAACAGGATCTTCTCCCCGCTTAATACGTCGTACTGCTTTTTCTAATTCAATTTCTTTGAGTCGCTCTGCAGTATTTTGGAGCGATTGAATAATGGGTACTAGCGTTCTTTTTTGCAGTGTCTGGAAAAATTCACTCACGCCTTTATCAATAATGGTTTCAGCATCAGCCATCGATAGTTCGCGAATATTACGACCCTCATTCACAACACTTCCCAAATCATCGACGGAATAAAGATAGGCATCTTTAAGTGATCGAACCTCCGGCTCGATATCCCGTGGTACAGCCAAATCAATCAATACTATCGGTCTGCTATTTCTGGCTTTCAAGGCGGTTTTAATCATGCCCATGCCAATAATTGGCAATGAGCTTGCCGTGCAGGAAACAATCACGTCAAAATCATGTAAGCGCGTTGGCAAGGATTGCAAAGGAAAGGAATCTGTTTGCAATCCCTTTTCAGCAAATACTTTTGCCATCTCGTCGCCACGATCAACTGTTCGGTTGCTGATGGCAATCTGTTTTGGCTTTCGACCAGCAAAGTGAGAGGCGCATAGTTGAATCATTTCGCCTGCACCAATAAACAAAATTTTGGAGTCCTTAAGATCACCAAAGATTCTTTCAGCTAAACGTACTGAGGCCCCTGCCATTGAAACTGAATGTGTACCAATATCGGTAGTTGCTCGGACCGCCTTGGCAACTGAAAAAGTTTTATTGAATAAAGGCTTGAGATATGTTCCTAATGTACCGGCTTGGTCAGCGAATTCAACTGCTTTTTTCATTTGACCTAGTATTTGAGTCTCGCCTAACACCATCGAGTCCATTCCACAGCTGACTCTAAACACATGCTTGACTGCGTCAGTCTCTTTAGCAGAATAGATATAGGGCTTTAATGCATCACCCTGCAAACGCTTTTGAGAGGTCAGCCAATCAAAAGCACGCTCTTCTAAATGATGTGCAGGATATGAAACATCATTCGCAGCACAATAAATCTCCATGCGGTTACACGTAGATAAAATCGCAACCTCTGGCATTAATTCAGAATGGGTGCCTTTTAAGTAATTACGAAGATCTAATAAGGAGTCCTGCAAATCTGCAGGAGAAATAGCAACGCTCTCTCGAATATCAATTGGAGCCGTGTGATGATTCACGCCAAGATTGAGTAGTTGCATGCTATGGGCTATTAAAAATAGCTTTGTGTGGGTCTAGGAAAATCATGGAAATGATTCTTCCTCTTGATCGGCAATATGTCAATCAAGATTGACACCTATTTAAGGCCCCCTACCTAGGGAAAACCCACATATCAACGAATTACTGATTCTTAGCGGCAGCCTCGTAGGCTTTAAATTTTTTGTATGAATTAATCGTGGAATACAAGGCAAATGCAGTGATCAGCACAAACGCTAAATTGGTAAATGAGTATTCCTGGTACAGAATCCAGATCTGGCCAGCTAGGGCTATTGGGAACACCACAATGGCAAATTTGAGCCAAAGCATGGTTCTTTTAAATTTGGCATCAATTGGGCCTGATTCAACTTGCTTATTCATTACCTATCCTTATGATTGAAGAGGCTGAACCTCTGATTAATCTCGCTTCAGTATACGAAAAATGAAGGCTGTGAGGCCCTGGGCCAGGATAAACGTAAAGATTGCCCCCATTAGCCCCATAAAAATACCCGGAACGACTCCTAAATCAAGCTGCTTCGCAAATAAAAGGCCCATTGCGAAGCCGCCTGCGGCACAGACGATCTCAAATATTACTTTTATGACTCCAAACGCCTGCTTGGCTTGGCTCATTTCATATCCCAAAATCAGAAATTGGATGGAGACATTCTATATCCCTTGCACCCCAAAACTTCTCAAAAATTCACTGTTACGGATGAGTTATATTGCAGTGCAATATATTGGGATATAAGGGAAATTCCTAAGGAAAGTGTCTAGATTTTTTTACACATTCGTACTAAATTGACCCTGTGGTAAGTAGGTTAATTAGCACCCTCGTGTGGGTTAGCACGACGCAGTTAGATTTGAGAGGAAAAATCTATGACAAATGACACTCTTACAGGTCTGAGTGTTGAGGAAGCGGAAGAGTTACATCGCAACCTCATTCAAGGTACGCAATTTTTTGGGATGATTGCAGCACTCGCCCATTTACTTGCTTACATCTATTCACCTTGGTTGAAGTAATTAAAGGAGATTGAGATGATCTACGGAAAAATGTGGACAGTAGTAAGACCAACCGTTGGCATTCCCCTGTTCTTAGGTGCGTGTGCAATCGGTTCTTTTTCAGTGCATTTAGCATTACTTAATAATACAACTTGGGTGAAAGCATTCTTAGAGGGCGGTAAGGCTTCTAGCGCTGCTGTTGCTTCTAAAGCACCCGCGGCACCAACGGCACAAAAATAAGTTTTGCGCTGTCTGATAAGACCTAGATCATTAGATCTGGGTCTTATTTTTTTGTTTCGCCGCTATATCACTTAAACTAAGCTTTACATGAATCGTTTTACTCAAAAAATAATCAGCACCTGGGCAAATTTAGGCCCTCGCTTCTTGCCCTTTGCTGATGCCGCTTCTGCCGAATTACCACTAAGTAGATTACTCAGACTATCCTTATTCCAAGTATCCGTTGGCATGGCCCTAGTGCTGCTAGTGGGCACCTTAAATCGAGTGATGATTGTCGAGTTGCAAGTACCCGCATCACTGGTATCAATCATGGTTTCCTTGCCGATTATTTTTGCACCCATTAGAGCCTTGATTGGCTTTCGCTCTGATACCCATAAATCTGCTCTAGGTTGGCGTCGTGTTCCTTATATTTGGATGGGAACGATGGTTCAGTTTGGCGGACTTGCCATCATGCCTTTTGCATTACTTGTCTTAGCTGGCGCAGGCAGTGCGAGTGAAGCACCAGCATGGATTGGATTGGCAGCTGCAGCACTGGCATTTTTGTTTGTAGGTGCTGGTATTCACACCACTCAAACCGTCGGGCTTGCCTTGGCTTGTGATCTGGCGCCGCCTAAATCCCAAGCGAATATTGTTGGCCTCATGTATGTGATGCTATTAATCGGCATGATTGGTAGCGCACTGATTTTTGGCCAGTTATTAGAGGAGTACAGCCCTGGCCGCTTAATCCAAGTCATTCAAGGTTGCGCTGTAGTTACGATCGTATTAAATGCCATTGCACTTTGGAAACAGGAAAGCCGTGAAGAAGCTAGGGCAAGAGCGTTAGTGGCTAGAGAGCAAAACTTTAAAGAATCTTGGGAAAATTTTAAAGAAGGTGGCCAAGCTATTCGTCGCTTAATCGCAGTGGGTTTTGGAACCATGGCATTTAGCATGAATGATGTTTTGCTAGAGCCCTATGGCGGCGAACTATTAAACATGAGCGTGAGTGCTACCACTGTATTAACAGCCACCCTAGCCGTTGGCTGTTTATTCGGCTTTGGTATTGCCTCCAAAGTATTAAGCTCTGGTTACGATCCCTTTAAGATGGCAAGCAATGGTGCCAAAATTGGCATTCCTGCATTCATGTTAGTGATTGCAGCTGCACCCCTCAATAGCACGCTCATTTTTATTATGGGCGTCGTATTAATTGGATTTGGTAACGGGCTATTTAGCCATGGGACCTTAACTGCCACCATGAGATATGCCCCAGAAAATCAAAGCGGCTTGGCGTTAGGCGCATGGGGAGCGGTGCAAGCTACAGCTGCAGGTATTGCAGTGGGTGTTGGGGGAATATTTCGGGATATTTTGGGCGGCATGGCCTCAAGAAATTATTTTGGCGCTGATCTCAACACTCCAGCAACAGGTTATTGTGGCGTCTACCTATTGGAGATCATCTTGCTGTTAATCACGATCGCCGCTATGACGAATTTTATATGGCCAGCTAAGCCAGTAGAGTCGGTTGCCTAATTGACCACCTTGTCACAATTTGCCGAAAAAACTTTAATTACGTTTGGCTTCTTCATCAGCTCAATTAGCTTTATATTGATTACCTTGAGTCTGTGGGACTTCATTTCTGCAGATCTATTTTCTTTTGGTATTTCTTCGGGCATTCGCGTATTAGGCGGCTGCGCTATCATTGGATGCCTTCTGAGCGCAATTGGCTACGGCATTAGAGATTATTTTAATAACGAAGTGAAGGAGTGAATATGTTTAAAAAATCAGATTACTTCATTCTCATGGCAGTGGTGATTTCTTTCTTTACCTCTGCCTATTTATGGTTTGTGGTTCAGGACCGAGAGCAGTCGATCTTTACAGCACTATGGGTACCCTCAATATTTTGCTTTGGGATTTATTTCAAACTATCAGCATTACTGAATCGTAAACAATGAGTAATACAACCCTACTCCTTCTATCGATCTTTGTTTTTTGCCTATTAATTGCTGGCCTGTATTACATGGTTCGTGAATTTATGGGCGAAGTGCAAGACGCCTTCCCTGATGTTAATGAGTGGTTAGACTCTGATAAGAAGAAAAGGAAGTGATTACTGCTGAACTGCTCCTAATCTAGAGCAGTTTCACAATCGCCTCTTCCATCTTGCTTGCACCGTCTGCAGATGCAAGTCGTGTGATGGATTGACCATCTTTGCTCACGACAAACTTAGTGAAATTCCACTTAATACCGGTGGTTCCCAATATGCCAGGAGCCTGATCCTTTAAATAAGCATACAAGGGATGAGTACCGTCCCCATTCACGTAAATTTTCTCAAACATCGGAAAAGTCACGCCATAGTTAGTGCTGCAAAAGCTTTGAATCTGCTCTGGAGAACCGGGTTCTTGAGCACCGAATTGATTGCATGGAAACCCTAATATCTCCAGTCCTTTAGCCTGATTTGCGGTGTATAGATTTTGTAAATCACGGTATTGCGAAGTAAAGCCGCATTTGCTTGCGACATTGACGATCAAGAGTACCTTGCCCGCATAATCCTGCAAATTTTCTTGGTCTCCATTGAGTCTTTTTAAGGGGATATTTGGCAACATATTTCATTCTCCAAGATGATTAAATCGATCTGCAAATCTTCTATACTCAGGTGATAATAAATGGATTATGTTTACCTTGCTTTTTGCTCCATACCCTATTCATACTAATTACAAAAGGTTTGTGTGAACGCTGCCAATGCACCCTATCGGAGCCTATGCACCGACTGCGGTATTTCTCGAACCGATAATCCAAAACGCTGTGGTGAGGCCTGTCAATTTATCAAGCCAAATTACCCAGAGCTAGAGACCCGGGTTCACGGTAGAGCTAGAGACTTAAATCGCCCCGATGAATTGCATTTTGGCCCCTTCATCAAAATGCTCAGAGCAGCACTCAAAAATCCCAGCACAGGTGCGCAATGGACTGGAATTACGACCCGCATTGGTGAGCGCCTCTTAGAAACGGGTGCAGTAGATGCCATCCTGACGATGACTGAGGATCCCAATGATCGCTGGAAACCTTTGCCGATCATTATTGATAAAGCATCTGATATGGCCAAGTGTCGTGGAATGAGAATGGGCTACGCCCCGCTTCTCTCCTTATTAGAGCCGGCGATTGCTAAAGGCTATAAAAAGATGGCCGTCATCGGCATCCCCTGCCAGGTATACGCCTTAAGAGCTCTAGAGAAAGAGCTTGGCCTAGAAAAACTTTATGTCATTGGCACACCTTGCTCGGACAACACCACTACCGAGAATTTTCATCACTTTCTGTCACTCATTAGCTCAGAGCCTGATGAAATTAACTATCTTGAATTTAGAGCGGATTACCACGTTGAAGTACGCTTTAAGAATGGCAAAAAGAAAGAGATTCCGTTTCTTCAATTACCACTCTCCACTTTGCCCAATGACTTCTTTCCCCTAACCTGCCGTACCTGTGTTGATTACACCAATGTGCTATCGGACATCACTGTTGGTTATATGGGTGGACAAGGCGAACAATGGCTCATCGTACGTAATGAGCGTGGTGAAGAATTGCTGGCTCTTTTGGGCGATGAAGTTCGCACCTCTACACCGGGAACGGCTGGTAAACGTCACTCTGCTGTAGTTGGCTTCATGAAAAACGTGGAGCGCGCTGCTGGTGGCCTCCCCTTGAGAAAAATGCCCAACTGGTTAAGACCAATTGTGGGCTGGTTAATGCCTAAAGTGGGCCCTCGTGGCCTAGAATTTGCTCGCACCCGCGTTGAGATGAAAGCGATTGAAACAGTGGTTCACCTACGTAGAGAACAGCCTGCAAAAATGGCTTCTATGGTTCCTGGGCACATCTGGCCCCTAGTAGAGCCCTATGGAATCAAGCCTAGCGAACAAGAGATTCATAAACCCTAAAACCTATTTTTCCTTTGGAGCATTCCATGGCTTTATTTCTCATCGGTCTTATTATTTTTCTGGCTAGCCACTCTTGTCGCATCTTTGCTGAGTCATGGCGCAACCAGATGATTGATCGCATTGGTGAAGTGAAATGGAAAGGTTTGTACACCATCATCTCTTTGATTGGATTTGTCATCATGGTGATTGGCTATGGTCAGGCAAGACAAAATACAGTCGTTTTATGGCAACCTAATGCTGCTCTTATCTACATTGCTCTAGCGCTTAACCTAGCTGCCTTCATCTTCCTAGCAGGAAGCTCACCTTCCAATAACGCGATTCGTCTCAAGCTCAAGCACCCAATGATTTTAGGTGTCAAAGTATGGGCACTAGCGCATTTGATATCCAATGGCACCCTGGTAGACCTCATCCTCTTTGGCGCTTTTTTAATCTGGGCGGTATTGGATTTTCGTTCAGCCAGAAAGCGCCCCGTTCATATTGCTGAACAGGCGCAAGTCAGCACCAAAGCGACGGTCATTACCATTGCTTCTGGTGTGATTCTTTGGATAGTCTTCCTGTTTGGATTGCACCAATACCTTATTGGAGTTTCTCCTCTCGCCCAACTGTCTTGAGAGCTCTTGCGAAATCATCCAGCATGAACGCTAAAGCAGCCTTCATCAGCGTTGTATTGGTACTGGCTTTGTGCGGATGTGATGCTCAAGGCCCAAAAATAGAAGCGATTGATAATCAAAGCAAAACCTTGTCATGTTCTCTCAATAGCAGCCCCGCTCAGATATTGATTACCAAGGGCTCTCTCGACGCAAGCCTACTGTATGAAGGTAAAGAGATTAAGGTGAACCTGTTAGAAGTAAAAGATTTTTATCAAATCATCATGCGCTTTGATCCCCAAATTGGACAGCTCAAAATCAATAAGATGGGCAATCAATTAACGCAGCTCGAAAGCGGTAATGAACAAGTCACTACTTGTGTGGCAGAATTAAAAAAATCTTAGGGCAAATATCATGAGAAAAAATCACTTCATCATTGGCTTCCTTGTTTTCTGTAGCTCACTCAATTGGGCTGTGGCTCAATCAGCTCAAGCAGAGCAAAAGGCCGTAGCCCCCATTAAAACAATTGCCTCATTAGATGTTGCCCGCTATCAGGGCACTTGGTATGAGATTGCCAAGTTTCCGAATTGGTTCCAGAGAAAATGTATCGCCGATACCAATGCCACTTACAAGATTAAAGATGATGGCAATGTGAGCGTGACTAATCGCTGCACATTTGAAGGTGGAGAAAAAGGTGAAGCAATTGGTACCGCAAGGCAAATTGGTGCCTCAACCTCCCCAATCTTAGAGGTCCGCTTTGCACCAGATTGGCTGGCTTTTCTACCGATGGTCTGGGGTGATTATTGGGTGATCGATATCGATCCCGAATATCAACTGGTAGCCGTGAGCGACCCCAGAAGAAAATATCTCTGGATACTTTCTCGCACCAAGAAAGTTGATCCCAGTAAATACCAGGCGCTGCTGGGTCGCCTAGTAAACGACAATGGCTTCAGCCTTGAGCAGCTGAGCCTGACACCCCAAAATTAAACCGAAAACAGGAATTTGATAAAGGTAATTCCGATAATCAAGCCTGAAAATGCAATGATGCCAATCAGATACATTTTTCCAGTTTTATTTTTTAAGGTTGTTGCGCTGTTATCTCTCATGATTCCTTTTCCCTTCAGTAGTTAAAGCTGATTAAACTTTTGCAAAACCCAATAAATGGGCGGTATCTTTTAAGAAAATCTTGAAGTGCGCCAAAGGGTCACGGCGAACGAGCTTCTTATTCATATACGATTCAAATGTTAAACGCTGAACGTCTTTATCTTCACACATCTTGACAAAGCGCTCGCGACGTTTATCGTTGTTGTACCAAAAACGCTGCATGATTCCGAGCACCAAAAATACAGTGCCGTGTTCTTTCATAAAGTGTTTACGGGCCTTTGCTAAGGCTTTGCCATTGCCAGTCACCAGTAACTCTTCTACGGCTTCTGCAGCTACACGGCCACCATACATGCCGTAGTAAATTCCTTCTCCGGAAGCAGGCGCTACCACACCAGCAGCATCTCCCGCCAAGATAACATCTCTGCCGTTATCCCATTTCTTCAATGGCTTCATTGGTAGTGGTGCACCTTCATGCCGGAGCATTTCAGCATTCTCTAAGCCAGTTTGTTTCTTAAGAGCCCCTACTGCATTTCTTAAAGAAAAGCCTTTGTCAGCTGTGCCTGTACCGATACTCATGGTTGTGCCATGAGGGAAAATCCAGCCATAAAAGTCTGGTGATAAAGCGCCTTGATAAAACACATCGCAGCGGCTGCCATCAAAACCTGGAGGGGGATTTTCAGGAACTTTGACGATCTCATGATAGGCAAAGACATATTCCACATCTTTAGCGCCTGGAATAGCCTGGCGACCAACACCAGATTTAGCACCATCTGCACCAATCACTGCCCTAGCACGAACGGATATGGTTTCATCAGGCGCACCATGCTTGCCGCGCACAACATAGTGAATGACTGAGACTCCATCTTGATCTCTAGTAATTTTCTCAAAGATGCCCGTTCTTCTCTCGGCACCATTATTAGCAGCACGGACACGCAAAAATTCATCAAACTTATCGCGATCGACCATCCCTACAAAGCCGCCCTCAATATGCATATCCACTGCCTTATCTGACGGCGCAATCATTCTGGCGCAATTGGCCTTAGCTACTAGGAGTTCATCAGGGATTTCAAAATCCTTAATCAGGCGTGGAGGTATGGCGCCACCGCAGGGCTTAATTCGGCCCATACGGTCTAGTAGAAGCACTTTTCGACCTTTCTTTGCAAGATCACTTGCTGCTGTAGCTCCTGTAGGTCCACCGCCAACAACAACGACATCAAAAGTTTCTAGGGTACCCATTTTTATCTCCATCATACTCAGTTAATTGTTTCAGTTAATTGATTGATTTGCTATACACCCACTAAATGACTCGACATATTGCTTGTTTGTTTTTGCGTGCGAGTCTGATACGACAAGTACGCAGCTACAACAAATAAAACACCTTCTAAGAAAAAGACAAACGCATAGGCAGAAGCTGGATCGCCCAAAATAATCCTCGCAATATCGCTTAAACCAGTTCCAATAATTCCACCTAAACCAAAAGCCATCGCTTGCGATGCCCCCCAAATCCCCATGCGAACACCCTCACGCCGTGCACTACCGATGCTGGCAAATTGCATCATCGAGCCGATAGCAGCAATCGAAAATGCGCCATTAAAGATGCCCAATAAGAAAACGGCCGCCTGAAAGAAAACAACATTGGCAATAGGGCCAGATAAAACCAGACCTAGCATCGCCAGGGCTGAAGCCAGACATCCGCCAATCGTCCAATTGCTCAATGTCGTCAGAGTCTGAGATTTAGCCTTGGTGGTGATAAAAGCTAAAGCTAGCATCCCAACAAGCACTCCACCATTTTGCAAACCAGATAAAGTGGTTGTTTGAGCGGGAGTAAAACCAAATGCAACGGCAGCAAAAGGTTCTAAGATCAAATCTTGAGAGCTATAAGCTAACATCGACACAAAGACAAACCAGGTAAACGAACGCACCCTACTTTCTTTCCAGACCTCAGCAAAGGCTTCACGAAAACTGGCTTTGCTTGGACTTTCTGACTCGGTAGTGTCTAAGTTAGATGTCAATTGCCCAGTTTTAGCAACAGGCGACTCCATACCCCAGATCGCTAAGAACGTCACCACTACTGCAATCACCGATACCGTAGATGAAACCATGAGCAGACGCTCAAATGAAAATGGTGTGAGGAACTTTCCACTGACGCTGGCTGTAAAGGCAAAACCAAAAATCATCATCAACCAAACGCAAGTAGCTGCGGCTGCCTTCTTTTTAGGCTCTACTCGTTTTGCTAGAAGCACTAGCAATGCAGTGCCACTAGAGCTCACGCCAATACCAATCATTAAAAAGGCAATAGTGGCTAATGCAATGCCTAAAACAATGGAGTTACTTAAGACGATTGTGGAGGCAGCAGCCAATACACCGCCACTAGCCAATACCAATATTCCCCCACGAATCCATGGGCTTGCTCTGCGTGTTTGATCGGAACCAAAACCCATTCGCGGGCGGATTAACTGTATAAAGTAATGTATTGCTACCAATGCGCCTGGCAAGATTGCTGGCAAGGCTAGCTCGATGACCATTACGCGATTTAAGAGTGAGGTTGTTAGAACCACAATGGACCCCAAAGATGCCTGGACCAAACCTAGTCTGGCGATTTGAGGCCAAGTGAGATAAGTGGTTTCAGGAGCGCTCATAGTTCAATTAATTTACCGAGAAACGTCCTGCAACTGCAAATGCACTCACCATCATTCCTGCAACGAACAATGGCACCCCAAAACCACTTAAGAACAATGCGCGCTTAACTGGATCCTGTAAGAAATAATGCATCATCTTGATTTGGCCGGCGATGAGCAGCAAGATCACGAACGCTTGCCAATAAGCGCCCCAAACTAATAAGAGTCCAACAACGCCAAACTGTGGCGCCAACATCATCAAGCACGCATTCTCGGCCGCACCTGCGATACCGAGTTGAACTGGCAAAGAGAGTACGCCCATCTTGCGGTCACCTTCAATTGCCTTGAAATCATTCAATGTCATGATGCCGTGTGCACCAATGCTATAGAGAACCGCCAGAAGAATCGATGGAGTAGAGGGAAGTAAATCGCCCATCATCACTGCTGAGCCTGTAAACCAGGCCAAGCCTTCATAAGAAATTCCGCAAGCAGCATTACCGTACCAGCCGTTTTGTTTAAAGCGGAGTGGCGGCATGCTGTAAAGCCAAGCTAGTAAGAGGCCTAATAAAGTAGCTGCAAATGCCCAAGGACTAATCAGCCAACCTAACAAGAGTGAGAGGCCAGTCCAAATAAAGGCAACATAAAGACCCCAAGTGCCTGGCATCCGGCCCGATGGAATCGGACGTTGTGGTTCATTAATGGCATCAACTTCACGATCAAACCAATCATTGACTGCCTGACTTGCAGCACACACCATAGGGCCTGCAAGAATCACACCAGCAACTAATAAATGCCAGCGCCCCTCAAAGGAAACGCCAGTAGCAATCACTCCGCAGGCAAAAGCCCACATTGGAGGAAACCAAGTAATGGGCTTAAGTAATTCTAGGATGGCGGATGGCGCGGGGAAACGGCGCACTGTGAGTGTATTTATGATCGCATACCCCACTTCCAAAGGCGCTCACTTGAGAAAGGCACCACCATCAAAATATGCTCTAAGACTGCGAGCGACAAAATAGCGCCAGTCAATGACATCGAAGCAACCTGAAAGTCACTTGAGCTAGGATGCACTGCGGATAACCACAAAGGAACTGCGCAGAGTACGCCCCCAATGACCGATAGCGGGAGCAAAGGATTCATTGGCTTGCAAGTGAAATAGGTAAATATGTACTTCAGATGATTTGGCAAGAAACGTTCATTGAGATTTGCAACACCCAAAAAGACGTTGAGCTTAGCGCTCTGACGCATCAACCAAAGAATAATAAACGTCCAAAAGCCCGTTTGGTTTGAGCCACCCCAAGTCATTACGGTCACGGCTAATGCCAACACAACCAAAGCAATCTCATGATGCTGGATGGTCTGGAATGCATAGTACATCTTCTGCAAGCCTCGACAATCTTCTGGGCAAGGCTCTCGACGAGGACCAGTCACATAACCAAATAAGAAACCAATTTCTTGCCAACCCCAAACCAAAATGGCACAGGTAAAGCCGCAATAAGCACCGGCCACCGTACTTAAATTAGCGCTCGTTTTTAATCCAACTAAAGCTAGAGCTAAAACCATGCCACTTACCCAAAAGGTATTTTTATAGGTTGAGGGATTGCGCTGGTTTAGCAAGAGGATAATCCCGGTGCTAAACCACCATATAAAAATCGCGTAGAGGATAGGCCAAACAATGCTCATAAATTACCAGGTGGGGACCATGCGAACGTTAGCAGGCAAGGTGTTATCTTGGACCGGAATAAAGAACAGCTTCACGAACACCAAACCAGCTCTAGCACCTAAGATGGCTGACTTCACTTTATTAATCAAGCCGCCCTCTTTCTTATAGGCATCCATCTTTTCAAACAGTGCTCTCATCTCTTCGAGATACTGATAGAAACAAGGATCGTCTAAATTCACAGAGATTGGGAATACCTGCTTAATAATTTCATTAGTGATGAACAGTACTTTCTTGTCGTAATCTGTTGGCGAAATCTTCATCGCTTTGTAAAGCTCAACCCGAGTATGATCACGAACATACATCGTGGCATATACCGCGAGAATGAAGAAACGAATCCATAACTTGTTGACGCCTTGGAGTAACTTCGGATTTGCACGCATGATCAATGCAAAAGATTCCCCATGACGGAACTCGTCATTACACCAGCGCTCAAACCATAAGAAGATCGGATGAAAGCGTGTTTCAGGGCGACTTTCAAGTTCCCTAAAGATAGTGATGTAACGCGCATAGCCAATCTTCTCGGAGAGATAGGTAGCGTAAAAAATAAACTTCGGCTTAAAGTAAGTGTATTTCTTAGCTTTTGCTAAAAAGCCTAAATCAATACCAATGTTGAAGTCCTTGAGCCACTGGTTAATAAAGCCAGCATGCCGACTTTCATCTCTAGCCATGTAGCCGAACAAGTTACGCATATCAGGATTGCTGACCTTGCGCTTAATCTCAGCATACAAAATGCAACCCGAAAACTCAGAGGTAATGGAGCTGATTAAGAATTCAACGAACTCATCATATAAGGCGGGATGAAGATTGGAATAATTCTTATCCATATCCGCAGGTCGCTGGAAGTGATCTGCATTATTGTCGCCCTCATACTCTGCCATCAATGCATCCCATTCTGGACGCAATGAATCAATGCTAATGCGATCCATCTCTTTAAAGTTGGTTGTATAAAAGCGCGGGCTTAATACCGCGTCTTCCAATGCCATCTTGGTGGATTCATTAATGGACCCCTTTGCAGGAATCTGGCTTTGCAACATGCTTTCTGCGCTGTCTAAATTCATTTCCAACTCCAATAAATATTTATGACTTACTCACTGTTACAACATTTGATGCATTAAATAACCTAAAAAATGTTCCAGCATTGGTAGGGCCAAATGACTCTAAGTCCACTAGACGACCAGTTGCGGTATCCGATAAAGTGAGGCGACCATCAGCGCGATAAATTAACTCAAATGGTGGCCCACTATCTAAGCCCCTACGTTTTCTTTCTTGCGCAAGACCGCGCAAAGTGCCCCTAACAAAACCTGCCTCGCCTTGCACAGCGTCAATTTGTTTGCCAGTTTTGTAATCGATTATCGCGATCGAACCATCTGGCCGATCTTCAAAACGCAGCTGCAAAACCTGTGCTGGCGATGCATCTGGCTCACGGACTTTACTGAGATCGCGACTATTGATAAAGACCAGCAATAAAATAATGCTCATCAGAGCGGCGATCAGCACCTTCGCAACTGGCGATAAGAAATCTTTGCTTGCTAGAGTGCTCATGCAGTCTGTGCTCCTGCTTGTTCAAGTCGGATATCTTGTCTCTCCATATTGCTTAAGCCAGTAGAAGCCATCCAAGCTTCTGTAAGCAATGCCGCTACCTGCTTTGCCTCTGGAACACAGCGCATCATCGGCTCTGGTTTTGCCAAGCGCCATGGACGTGCATGAGGCCATAGATGAAAGTAGGCGATCTTATCTTCAGTAGCAAGCTGCATCGGGATATCACCGGTGCCATCTTTATATAACTTCAGATCTGCACTTTTCAGTGATTTATAGGGAAGATTAAAAGTCACTGTGAGAACGATGCCTACCCGCATCACAATACGGCGATTGGTTAAGGTGTACATAGTGGTGGTTGCCGACCAGTAAGCCATCAGACCTGTTAACAGCAGCCCGATAAGCGCTAAAAAAACAGCGAGTGCAATACTGCTCCAACCTGCAGCTAGTCCACCTTCACTATCCGCTACTGAAAACACTTGCAAAACCACAATCACCGCAAAATACACTGCGAGCCATTGCAGACGAAATACATGTTTAGCCATAGCAGTCCAACTCGGAGCGCCTTGCCAAAGAATCGTTTCGCCAGCAGGCAATGGTTCGGGCAACCCTAAGGCTGCCTCGAACTCATGCTCTGCTGATTCATATGGTTTTTGATTCACAAATAATTACCTTTATTGATTAAACGAGTGGCTCTTGACGCTCAGGAGTTGCATACAGAGTGCCGCCGCCGTAATAAGCCATGATCTTCTCTTCTTCCAACAGAGTGATTTGATCCTGGCTCTTTAAGCCTGGTACCAAAGCAAACTGATTGCCAAGAATCGATTCCACCTTGATAGAGTCTCTGCCAATTCTGGAAAAATTGATTGGCAGCAGCACTCTTCTACCGCCAAACTCTGGCAAGGTTTCGATTTCAAAATAGCGAATTACGACTTCAGCCTGATCAATCCAGAGCTCTTTAACAGTGCCAGCTACTACTCCATCATCGCCAACCACTTGCATGCCAACTGGAGTTTTGTCTTGCTTGGCAACACTAAATTGACCCAGTAAGCGGCCTGGCAGGATGCGCTTTTGACCTTCTGATGTCATATCAGGAATATCCGCGCGCTTCGTATATGCACCTGGCCCAACTCCATCTAACATGGGATTACCTGTTGGGACTAAAGGTGCGCCGTTTAAGTAGCTTGAAGGCCGAGCAGCTACTTTTTCAAGAGGCTCATCTTTAGGCACAGTCACATCCCCCCAATACTCGGTATGGAAAGTTTTCGGAGCCGGCATGCCAGCAATTCCTGCCGCTCGCCTATTCTCGCCACGTACGTCGTACTCTAGCGGAAAGCCTTCACGCTTACTTTCTATCGTAAGGTAATAGACGAGGGCCGCAAAAAATATCCAAAATGCATATAGCACCAATTGTGCAACATCTACATACTCTGTAATTGCTCCGGTTGCCATCTTGCTCTCCCTTTTAACAATAATGCTTATTGAGATAAAACATACTTTGCCACTATCTAACTTGGTAACTCATCTAAACCAAACTTCTTTGAAACATTCATTACGGCGTGCTTATTCATCACCACCAAAGGTCCGATGGCAATCAATGTAGCGAACAGTAAATAAAATTCAATGTGATACACAAAGCTATAGCCTGTAGCGGTGGAAATAAGACCCTCGCCTAAAAGACCACTGGTCGCTAGCGTGGAAATGACATCGCGGATGACACCACCAGCCGCAATAGCAATGCCAGATGCGGTAGCGTGCACCGCGCCCCAAGCACCAAGGACTAAGCCATTCATCCCGCCTGACTCAAAACTCATCGCGGCAGTAAGGGTACTGACAGAAAATAATCCGCCCCCAAAGCCAATCAAAAATGCGCCACAACGAAATAGCATGGGCGACAGTAGTGGTTCGGAAAAAATCACGCAGCTAAATGCCAGAATGCCAAACAAGGCGCCGATGGAGGCAAGACGATATGGATCAATGGAGCGATTTAAATAACGCGCCGCCACTCCAAAGGCAAGCAGCGCACCTAAAGAAGTAAGACTAGTTAAAACTGTCGTAGCGCTGACTGATAGACCTAGTACTTCAGCGCCGTACGGCTCCAAAATAATGTCTTGCATGCTAAATGCGGCAGTGCCTAAGCCTAAGGCCACTAAGAAACGCATCACTTTGCCCTGCTGCGAAAAGGTGGCCCACGTTTCTTTAAAGCTTGGTGTTGGAATGGAGTGCGCTGTTAAATGTGGCTGACGTGGTTCTTGTTTCCAGGCGGCAATTAAATTCAGTATCAAGGTCGTTGCTGCAACACCCTGCACCACCCGTATCAACAGAATGGGTGTGATATCAATCAGTAAATAACCAAAAATGGCGCTACTGACTGCCATGCCAACTAACAGCATCATGTACATGAGCGCGACCACTCTTGGTCTAGCCTCTGGCTGCGCCAGATCGGATGCTAAAGCGAGGCCAGCAGTTTGGGTAGTCTGCATACCAGCGCCGACTAATAAGAAGGCAAGTCCAGTTGCTCCTTGTGCAAACCAAGCAGGCCAGGTGGTATCACCAGATAAGAGAATGAGTGCAAAAGGCATGATTGCAAAACCGCCAAATTGCAACCAAGAGCCAATCCAGATATAGGGGACTCTGCGCCATCCCAAAAATGACTTATGACTATCACTCTTAAATCCAACCAGCGCTCTAAAAGGTGCAAACAGTAGAGGCAAGGCCACCATAATAGAAACTAAGGCGGCACTCACTTGCAATTCAATAATCATCACTCGATTAAGTGTGCCAATCAGCATCACCATCGCCATACCGACAGAGACCTGAAATAGTGACAGCCTTAAGAGACGACTTAATGGCAACTCTTTGGTGGCGATATCGGCAAAAGGTAAGAACCTTGGACTCACTCTCTTCCAATTTTCAAATAACTCTTTGCCACGCCAGGTCAGAGTAAACATTTTCATGGTTATCGCGCTTTACTCTGATCAGATGGCTTTTT
>CANFRA010000024.1 GCA_947449305.1 Burkholderiaceae bacterium | reverse complement strand
GTGGCTATCTTGCACCAAATACTCTTCGCCCTTACGCAGCCCAGAAGATTCTAGGATGGATTCTAGAACCAGTTCTCCCCAATTACCCTGAACTTTGGAATCACCCTTTAGGGCCTGAGTTAAAGATCGTGTTTCATCAGACATCCGTAGATTAAGGTTAGCCAAGCGCTCAATCTCACTTTTGAGGGCAAAGCGTTCGCGTGCCTCATTGCCGTAAGAGGTACTCACTTGCTCTTTAAATTCAGTAAGCTTAGTTTGAAGCGGCTTTAGCAGAGCATCTAAGCTAGCAGCATTTTGCTCGGTAAAACGCTTCGATTTATCTTCCAAAATCTCATTTGCTAAATTCTTAAACTGATTTGTTAAAGCCTCTTTAGCTTCATTGAGAGACTCGATTCTTCCAGCGCCTTGTTTGCGTTCGGAATCTAGTTCTGCTTCAAGACGTATAGCACTCTGAAGCGCCTGGTCGCGCTCAGTACGAAGCGCAACTGCAAGCGCTGCCTCTGTCTGATTTTGTTGTTCGGTGCGTGTTAGGGCAGAGCGTAAATTCAGCGCATAAACTAAAAGGCCTGCACACAGAGCAAATGGCAGGCCAAATAGAAGAAGCGAGCTTAGATCAAAAGTCACTGAGCTAATAAGGGTAATTAAGCTTTAACTAGTTTTTGAAGCTCACCTGACTCAAACATTTCACTCATGATGTCTGAGCCACCGATGAACTCACCATTGATATAGAGTTGAGGGATGGTTGGCCAGTTGGCATATTCTTTAATACCCTGACGAATTCCAGCATCTTCTAAGACGTTAACAGTGTGGAGTGTTTCGACACCGCTTGCGCGCAAAATATTGATCGCGTTACCAGAAAATCCACATTGAGGAAATTGCGCAGTTCCCTTCATGAATAAAACAACAGGATGGCCAGTAACGATTTCTTTGATTTGAGCTTGTGTATCCATAAATTCTTTCTTAACGGGCATTCATTTTGTAAAAAGAGCTTGTCATTCTCTTGGGTAGATTTTAAGACCTTATGCGAAAAAAAGGTTATTTGGGGGTTATTGAGCGCCTGAGTTTCTGCCAGAGGCAACTCTGCGATGCCCTGCTAAATCTAGGTAGGTTTGAATATCGCTTAGGCCAGCCGTTTTTAGGAGATTAACAACCTCGTCTGATTGATCAAAGCCATGCTCAACAGCGATTAAGCCATTTGGACTTAGATGATCTTTTGCACCATCAATAATGGCCTCTAGGCAGGTTAGCCCGCTAGCATGATCAGTGAGGGCAGATTGAGGCTCAAATCGTAAATCGCCTTTGCTTAAGTGTGGATCTAGAGCAGAGATATAGGGTGGGTTACTCAGAATGATGTCAAACCGGAGATCATCACTTAGGGCCTCATACCAGCTACCTTGTAGTAATTTCACTCGTATTTCCAGATTGAGAAGCTGGGCGTTAGTCTTTGCAATATCTAAGGCTTCAGATGATTGATCTGTAGCGCTCACCAATACATGGGGGGCCGCATTTGCAATTGCTAGGGCGATCGCCCCGGAGCCCGTTCCCAAATCCAATACTTTTACTGGCTCATGAAGCCTTGCAATCTCTTGGAGGCCAATCTCAACCAAGAGCTCTGTTTCAGGGCGCGGTATCAGTACGCCAGGAGCAACATATAACTCAATATCGTGAAAACCCCGTTTACCAATCAGGTAAGCAATGGGCTCCCCAGCAAGCCGTTTGGATTGCAGCTCTTGCCATTGGCTTATTGCTTCTGGGCTAAGCACCATTTCATCGCGAGAAAGCAGTGCAGAGCGGGGTAGTTGATATTGTTTTTCTAGCACGTGAGACATTAAGAGGCGAGCTTCGCTGGGAGGAAGCGTAGAGCCACTCAATAAAGAGCGCAGACTTAAATTGTGACTCATCACTTATTTTTTAGTTGTCGCCTAAAGCAGCGAGTAATTCAGCTTGATGTTCAGAGGCTAGTGCATTACAGAGATCGTCAATATCACCATCCATCATGGCGTCGATCTTATAGAGCGTCAGGTTAATGCGATGATCAGTAATTCGTCCCTGAGGAAAGTTATAGGTACGAATACGATCACTGCGATCGCCAGAGCCTATCAGGGATTTTCTAGTTTGCGCTTCGAGCTGATGTTTCTCACGTTCACGGGCATCCATAATTCGTGAGACGAGTACTTTCATCGCTTGTTCACGATTGCGATGCTGGCTGCGATCATCTTGACATTCAACTACGGTACCAGTCGGTAAATGCGTAATGCGGACTGCAGAGTCAGTCTTATTAATATGTTGGCCACCAGCGCCAGAGGCGCGGAAGGTATCAATTCGTAATTCAGCAGGATTAATTTTGACTGCCTGTAATTCATCAGCCTCTGGCATTACCGCTACAGTACAGGCTGATGTATGAATACGTCCCTGAGTTTCGGTCTGGGGCACGCGCTGCACACGGTGACCGCCAGATTCAAACTTCAGGCGAGAGTAAACCGCCTGACCAACCAAACGAAGTACAACCTCTTTATAGCCACCCAAATCAGATTCAGCGGCGCTAACAACTTCTACTTTCCAGCCTTGACGTTCAGCAAAGCGGGTGTACATGCGCAATAAGTCGCCTGCAAAGAGCGCACTTTCATCACCGCCAGTACCCGCCCTAATTTCTAAGAAGACGTTACGTTCATCGTTCTCGTCTTTTGGTAGTAAGAGTTTTTGCAGTGTTTCTGCAAGCTCTTCCATGGTTGCCAAAGCCTGCTTTTGCTCCTCATCAGCAAAATCTTTCATCTCTGGATCTTTGCGCATCTCTTCAGCAGCATGGGCATCTTCTTCAGCCTGCTTGTAAAGACCAAATTGCTCTACAACCGTAGCAATATCAGAATGTTCGCGCGTGAGTTTCCTATAGGCATCCATATCTTTGGTTGCTTCTTCGGAAGTTAAGAGGGAATTGAGTTCGGCTAAGCGCGTGTCTAGATGTTCTAGCTTAGCCCGCATGCTGGGCTTCATCTAATGGTCTTCTGGCTTAGTGTGTGTAGCGAATAGTTTAGGTAAGAGTTTAATCAGGGCGTCACGCTCAGCGCCATTAGAGTGTTGCAATGCATGCAGTGAGCCATGTAAAAATTTATTTGTTAGACCTTGAGCCATTGCATTCAGAATCTCTTGTGGATCATCGCCACGCATTAAGCGTTTCATAGCACGCTCTAATTCTAGCTGTCTTAAGCGCTCACCTTGTAATTGAATATCCTGAATGATGGGAACAGAATCTCGTCCATGCATCCAATGCATAAAGTTACCAACACGATCTTCAATAATAGCTTCAGCTTGGCTGACTGCAGCTTGGCGTAAATTAACGCCAGTCTGAATCATGACGCCTAGGTCATCTACCGTATAAAGGTATACGTCAGCTAGTCGTGAGATCTCTGGCTCAAAGTCCCGAGGAACTGCAAGATCAATCATTACCATTGGCTTATGGCGGCGCTGTTTGATCGCGCTCTCAACCATGCCTAGACCAATAATGGGTAGGGATGAGGCAGTGCTAGAGATAATAATGTCGAATTCATGCAGGCGTCCAGGAAGCTCCGAGAGCTTGAGTGACTCGGCTTGTACATCTTGCGCAGAAATGGCGTCTGCTAATTCTTGACCGCGCTCAATGGTGCGGTTGGCAATCACCACATTTTTAGGTTTACGCGCAACAAAGTGCGTGGCGCATAAGCTAATCATGTCACCAGCGCCAATAAATAAAACGCTCTGATCAGAAATCTTTTCAAAGATACGTTCTGCAAGACGAACAGATGCAGCAGCCATTGAAATTGAATGCGCACCAATTTCAGTGGAGCCACGCACTTCTTTGGCAACGGCAAATGTTTTCTGAAAGAGTTGGTTGAGGTAGGTCCCCAAAACACCCGCATCATTTGCAGTGCGAACTGCATCTTTCATTTGCCCCAAAATTTGCGTTTCACCAATCACCATCGAATCTAAGCCACAGGCAACTCTGAAGGCGTGACGCACAGCATCAGATTGAGGTAAGGAGTAGATATGGGGCTGGAGGCTGCTAGGGGCTAGTTGTTGGGTTTTAGCGAGCCAATCAAAAGTCGCTTCATGCAATAGGCCAGCAGCGCTGGCATCATTTGCCGCACAGTACACCTCGGTACGGTTACAGGTTGATAAAATCGTAGCCTCTGGGAGGCCAGCCTGATTCCCACCAAGCAAGTGTTGGCGTAGATCATGTAGCGCTTCTTGAAGAAATTCAGGATCAAAGGCGACCTTTTCCCGAATGGCGACCGGCGCTGTGTGATGATTGATGCCGAGTGTCAACAACTTCATAATGATGGTGATTATAGATTTGATAGCAGCATTAATGGGGGTATCAATGGGGTTTTTAGCTTTTCTAGTGATTGGGGGTATTTCTGGGGCTTCTACCTGGATTTTTTATCCTGGTAAATCCAGCGGCCCAGGGCTGAGGAAGCTTCTGCTAGCAGCATTTCTGGGCTTCATAGCTTCCCTTGCTAGCTCTTATCTTGGGCAATACTTTGGGCTTTTTCAGTCTGGGCAGATGCTGGAGTGGCTGAGCGCCATTTTTGCCTCTTGCTTGACGGGTTGTATTTTTACAGCTTTAGCTAAATAGGTCTATTTGGGGTGTAGCGCCCACCCAAACCACTTCTTCCTTGCCAAGCTGTCTTAGCCATGCATTTGCTTTAGTGAAATGGCCGCAGCTGACTTTTGCTCCGGGTTCTAAAAAAGGCTTATCGGTTTTATAAACACCTAAACCGGATGGATGTGAGGATTGCAGAATCAGCTGCTCAATACCCGATTCAATTAAAGCTAGCTTAGATTGTGCGTGTCCACCCCAAAGCATCCAAACCAAATGGGGCCTATGTAAAGCTAGACCTGAAATCAGTCGATCAATCAAACTTTTCCAGCCGAGATTGCTATGACTTCCTGCCTCACCTAATCTCACGCTCAGTGCTGTGTTGAGAAGCAGCACTCCTTGTTTCGCCCAAGCGTGTAAATCACCATTGGGCAAATGTCCAAATCCCTCAAGAGCAAGTGCTTTGCTAATGTTGCGTAGTGAGCTAGGAAATGCGCGCGAGTTGGTGGCGATGTTGGCAGGAATTGAGAATGCCAAACCTTGGGCAAGGCCTGGAGAGTGATAGGGGTCTTGTCCGAGTATCACGACCTTCACTGACTCAACGGGCGTTAACTTGAGCGCCCTAAAGAATTGACTTGGCTCTGGTCGAATCAAAGTAGGATCAATATCAAGACTGGCCTGTAAATTACTCGCTAAATTGATCCAATCACTAGAGTCAAAATAGTTACCTAGTAATGCTTGCCAATCTTTTGGAATGTCGTCTTTAGAGAAGGCGGGCATCTAGCGAAAGAATGTATCTGTATTACAGGTTTGCGTTATTAACAATTAACTCAAACTGCGTCGGCAGTTGACTGGCATGCAAGCTTGCTATCCGCTCATGCTCTAAGTCATCGCGATAGAAGCAAAAGTGAATACTTTGTCCTTCGGTAAGGCTGGGGAGAATCTTATCTAGGCGAGCACTAGTAAGGCGTTGACCATTGATGCTAGCAAGAAGGTCGCCAGGCGCAAGGCCTGCTAATTGAGCTACACCCCCATCTAAGACATGACTTACTTTTAGCCATCCATTGCTATCGGCATACCGCATACCAAGCTGAAGTTTAATTTTCTCTAATTTGGTCTGAGATTTTGGTTTAACCGAAACCAATTTAGAGGCAATCCATTTTTGAATAGGGATATCTTCAGTGCCAAAAATATAGCGGGATTGCATCTCGGCCCAAGTTTTGGAAAAACCAGATCCGAGTAATTCAAGGATTAATTGATCTAGCCCATCCTCGGCAATACCATCAAGTGTGACACCGTGCTTTTGCCACATCAGGCGCATCAGGTCATCTAGCGATTTCTGATTTTTCGAGAATGCGCGAATTTGTAGATCTAGTCCTAGCGCCAGTAAGGCACCCTTGCCGTAGTAGCTCACTACTGCATTCGGGGTATTTTCATCCGCTTGGTAATACTTGGTCCAAGCATCAAATGAGCTATCCGCTAGGCTTTGCTTATTTCTTCCTGGCCCACGTAGGATGCCATTCCAATTCGTGGAGATAAGGCCTAGATACGTTTTGAGATCGATGCGCTTGCTCCGGAATAGTTGGAGATCATCGTAATAACTCGTAAAGCCTTCGAATAGCCAGAGTAAACGAGTGTGATTACGTTTATTGAGGGCATAAGGCTGGAATGCTTTTGGCTGAATACGCTTTACTAACCACGCATGAAAATATTCGTGGCTACACAGGCCCAAGAACTCGCGATATGCAGACTCATCTAGCGGCGTATCTTGTTGTGGAATCTGATCGCGACGGGATACTAGTACCGTGCTATTGTGATGCTCAAGTCCACCATAGCCATTGAGCATTGTATTTACTAGGAAGAGATAATTTACAAAAGGAGCGCGTTTGGTTTTCGGCTCAAAGAGATTAATTGTGGAAGTACAAATTGCTTGTAAATCTTGTGTAAGGCGTTTTGTATCAACCGCATTAATGCATCCTTGGATGGCCATGCTATGTGGAACACCATTGGATTTCCAGTGAATGATTTGAAACTCACCCATGGCAACTGGGTGATCAAGCAAAGCATCATAATTTTGCGCTAGATAAAACCCAAAACCCCGCTTATCAGTTTTTGCCGCTCTTAAGCCAGTTTGTACTGACCAGTGATCGGTAAAGCCACCCTCTGGCGCTGCAATTGCAAGTGAGCAAGGCAAATTTTCTTGGCCTTTCACGCCCAAGCATAAGCTACTTGCGTTGAAGAAACCACGCTCAGTATCGAGATAGGCAGCACGCACAGAGGAATCGAAGGCGTATACCGTTGTCACTACCTCAACGGCACTATTGATTTTTGGTAAGCGCCACTGATCGTTATCAATTCTTTCTAGTGAAAGCTTTTTCTTGGTGCCAACGGAATATGCCTCAATCGATTCAATCTGTTTACTAAAGTCCCGAATCAAATAACTTCCCGGAATCCATGCTGGCATCTGTAATACTTGTCCCTCTGGATTGGGCTTTGTAATATGTAACTTCACCTGATAGCGATGGCCATGAAGGTCTGCTGGCCATACGGTATATTGAATTGCTGGTAGATCTGCTGTATTCATGATATTTATTTCAAGGTACTAAATTTCTTTTCAATATCAGCAATCTGAACTGCGCCGGGGAAGCGACTGCCATCAGTGAAGAAAAGAGTGGGTGTGCCAGTGATGCCGTAGGTTTTTGCATACGCAGTATTTTTGTCCAGTGGAGTACTGCAATCACTTTTTCCACTGGGAGCGACCCCGTTAATCATCCAGTCAATATAGGCCTTATTGGGATCTGCAGAGCACGAAATTTGTTTTGATTTTTGTAGCGAGTCTGCACCCAAAATAGGAATGAGGTAGGTGTAAACAGTGACGTTATCCAATTGCTGTAGGGATTTTTCCAAGCGCTTACAGTAGCCGCAATTAGGATCTGAAAATACTGCCAACTGACGGCTGCCATTACCGCGCACCGTCTTAATGGCATTAGCTTGGTTTAAATCAGCCCACTTAATGCGATTTAAATCAGTTTGCCTTTGCTCGGTAATATTTTTACCGCTTGCTAATTCAATGATCTCCCCTTGAATTAAATATTTTCCAGAAGCATCTGTATAAAAAACCTCGCTACCAACCAATACCTCATACAAACCTGGGACTGGTGCTATTGATACGCTCTTTACTTTTACATTTGGCCCCAACTTTTTTTGGATCTCCGTTTTAATCTGCTGCTCAGCTTGCGCATTAGCCAGGCCAGAGAAAAGTAGGGTAATGCAGGTAACAACTACGGCAGATAGTAATTTATTCAAAATCAATGTCCCCTAAAGCGCGCTCAATCAGGCGCTGTTTAATAAAGTGGCTTTTGTTAACTAGCCCAAGCCCCCAGTTACGTAGTTGTCGTTCTGTATTGCTGCTGGCAGAAAATAATTTCTTGAGTTTGTCAGTGACCCATAAAAGTGCACTAGTATCGCCTTGGCGTTGACGCTCGTAGCGACGCAGCAAGACCGTATCACCTGGTGAGCGGAAGGATTCACGTTTACCAAGAATATGAAGCAATACGGCAACATCGCGTAAGCCCAAGTTCAAGCCTTGCCCAGCCAAAGGGTGCATTACATGGGCCGCGTCACCAATGAGGACAACCTTCGGGGTTGATTCAGGGCCAATGAAACGTTTCGCCTGAATTTTTCTTAACGGAAATGCCGCCGGGGTCGAGTTGAGAGTGAGCTCGCCCAATTGTTTTCCAATCGCATCATTCGCAATCGAGGAAAATCGATCTTGCCATTGGGCTTGATCCAGTTTTAATAAATCTGCAGCATGCTCAGGTGATGTTGACCACACCATTGACACTTGTTTTCCAGGTAAAGGCAACATCGCCACAATATCGCCGCCAGGCAAGAACCACTGAAACGCGGTTTCAAGGTGTGGGTATGTACAAGTCCAATTGGCGACCACAGCGCTTTGTGAGTAACTCTCTTCACTCGCTGTAATACCAAGTTCTGATCGAATGGGTGAATTTGCTCCATCAGCAGCAACAATGAGTTGTGCTCGAATGGCGCCACCATTTTTTAGGTGTAGCGTGCCGCCATTTGTATCGACCTTGATCTGATCAATGACGTCGGTAATACGCTCCAACTTGTTTTGAAAACGAGAGGCTTGATCAAGGGTATGCTCAATTAGATTCGATTCACCGATCCAGGCCAATTGAGGGATGCCCGCTTCAAATGCCGAAAGATGAAGTTGATCATTTTTTTCACCCCGGTCACCATAAATCCGCATATCCCGAACTGACTGCATTCGACTGTGATCAAGCGCATCCCAAATTTGTAAATGGGCCAATAGTTTTTGGGTGCTCGGGGAAAAGGCGTAGATTCGTTGACCCCATTGCGGGCCTTGTGGGGCCGGTACCGTCTGACCCAGATCGGGAGCAATCTCAATGATATTAAGGCCTAATTGCGCCAGACCAAGCGCGCAAGCCTTGCCAGCAATGCCTCCGCCGACAACAACTACGTCTGCAGAGCGAATTTTGGCCGATTGCACGGGGGTTTTGGATGGGGTACTTAGATGAACTTCTGACATAACTCGATGATATCGAATCGCGCCCCTTTACAATAAGCCCATGTCTTTGAAATGTGGCATCGTCGGCCTGCCTAATGTCGGCAAATCTACCCTCTTTAACGCGCTTACCAAAGCTGGGATCGCAGCAGAAAACTACCCTTTCTGCACGATTGAGCCCAATGTAGGCGTGGTTGAGGTTCCTGACCATCGTCTAGCTGCCTTAGCGCAGATTGTGAATCCTGAGCGCATCCTGCCCGCTGCCGTCGAGTTTGTCGATATTGCCGGTTTGGTTGCTGGTGCCTCCAAGGGCGAAGGTCTGGGCAATCAATTTTTAGCCAATATTCGGGAAACGGATGCTATTACCCATGTCGTCCGTTGTTTTGAAGATCCGAATGTGATTCACGTCGCCGGCAAGATTGACCCTATCGCCGATATTGGCGTGATCGATACTGAATTGGCTTTATCTGATTTGGCAACTGTTGAGAAAACACTTAATCGTTCTAGTAAGGCTGCGAAGTCAGGCAATGATAAAGAAGCAGCAGCTTTAGTTGCTGTTCTAACTAAGGTGCTAGCTCATCTCGATTCTGCACTGCCGGTGCGCAGCCTGAATTTAAGTGAAGAAGAGCTACTAGTAATTAAGCCATTGTGCTTAATCACTGCTAAACCAGCAATGTATGTTGCTAACGTGAAAGAGGATGGTTTTACAAATAATCCTCATCTTGATGCAGTAAAGCAGCATGCTGCTAAAGAAAAAGCCCCAGTAGTTGCTGTTTGCGCAGCGATTGAAGCTGAGATCGCCGATCTTGATGACGCTGATAAAGCAGAATTCTTATCTGATTTGGGCATGGAAGAGCCTGGCTTAGATCGCGTGATCCGTGCAGGGTATTCATTGCTTGGTTTGCAAACTTACTTCACTGCTGGCGTTAAAGAAGTCCGTGCTTGGACTATTCACCAAGGTGATACTGCACCACAAGCAGCAGGTGTTATTCATACGGATTTTGAGCGTGGCTTTATTCGCGCACAAACTATTGCCTATGATGACTTTATTCAGTTTAAGGGTGAAGCAGGCGCTAAAGAAGCGGGTAAGATGCGCGCCGAAGGTAAGGAGTACGTTGTTAAGGATGGAGATGTATTGAACTTCTTATTTAATGTCTAAGTAAGCAATTGATTTCGCGATACAAATAAAAAAGCCCTTGTTTTAAGGGCTTTTTTATTGCGGTGAAAGGAGCTTAAGCAGACTTAGCAGCTTTCTCTAGGCACTTAGAGATTTCTTCATAGCGCTTGATTGCCAATTTCGTTGGTAATACTTCTTTTTTACGCCCATCAGTGTTTGAGACCATCTTGATATAGCCCATCGCACTGAGATTTTTCAAGCGACCATGTAATGTAGCTTGGGAGCCGAGCTCAGCGAGTGAAATTAAATCACCAACCAATACAGACTCTTTTAAGTGAGCGCACTGAACAATCTTATCTAGCAAGCTTTCTTCAACGCAGTCTAGTTTCTTGCCAGGATTGATTCGATCTAAAGTATCGAGCAAGTTCAAAAATCGGATATAAGAGGGGGACTTTGCGGTGGCCATTATTTAAGGGTACGTTGTGTAGTGAATAGATATTAGCTGTAGGGCTAATATCAGTGTATACCCTAGATTTCATTTTCTCAACAGGAAATCGTTATAGATAACATTCATAATAGATGTAATGAGTAGAGTCTTGGCAATGCTTTCTGAGGCCACTTTTGCACTTGTCATTAGTGCGCTATCGTACACATCTCTTTTCTACCTCAATAGCTGGCTGACAGGTGAGCTTGTATTTAGTCTAGGCGTTAATTGGATTTACTTGCCGGCAGGTCTACGTTTATTTTTAACCCTAATTTTTGGGCTTCCAGGCGCCATTGGTATTGCCTTAGCCTCATTCTTGATTAGCTACTATGGAGAATTTGCTCAAGACCTAATTCTTTGTATTGGCATAGGCCTAGTATCTGGATTTGCTCCTTACCTTGCAAGGGTTTTTGTGATGAGCAACGTACGCTTGACATCCGATCTAAGCGATCTCAATTTTCAGAAGTTAGTAAGTTGTATTTTGATATACGCATTACTCAGTGCTGGATTACATCAGTGGTGGTTTTCTACAATGGCGCTAAATAATGCGGGCGGTTTAAGTCATTTTTCTGTCATGTTTATTGGTGACGTACTTGGCTCATTACTACTAATCTCTCTAGTCAAGTACAGCTTAGATGTATTGAATAAAGTTAGGAAAACAGCTCGCTAAGAGCAACTCCTGGGTCAGCTGCGCGCATAAATGCTTCACCTACTAGGAACGCATTGATTTGATTGTCGCGCATGTGTTGTACATCAGCGCTACCTAATATTCCAGACTCTGTTACCAAAATCTTGTCCTTGGGCACCATGGGCAAGAGAGAAAGTGTTGTTTGTAGTGTGACTTCAAAGGTCTTGAGGTTGCGATTATTGATACCAAGCAAGGACGTTTTGAGTTCGAGAGCTTGCTCTAGTTCAGGGGCATTGTGAACCTCAACTAAAACATCTAGGCCTAGTTCGTGGGCGCAGGCCTCAAGCTCTTTCATTTGATTGAGTTCTAGGCAGGCCACGATTAATAGAATTGCATCTGCACCAATTGCGCGAGCTTCATAGATTTGATATGGATCTATCGTGAAATCTTTGCGTAGTACGGGGATACTGCAGGCAGCCCTAGCTTCTTGAAGATAAGCATTGCAACCCTGAAAGTAGTCCACATCAGTGAGAACTGATAAACAGGCAGCGCCATGCTTTTCATAAGACTGAGCGATTACTGCGGGCTGAAACTTTTCTCGGAGAACGCCTTTGCTCGGGCTTGCCTTTTTGATTTCGGTAATGACGCCAGCTTTGCCAGCAGAAATTTTGTTTTCAATAGCACGAATGAAGCCGCGTGGCTTCAGTAGAACATCCTGATTATTGGATTGGGCAATCTCGCGCTGATTTCCAAGAGAGATTTTCTTGAGGTGATTGGCAATCTCAATCTTCTTGGTTGCAACAATTTTGTCGAGGATATCGCTCATGGGTTTTATTTAGATTGAGTAGCTGCAACAAATGCATCTAACTTTTTACGGGCTGCCCCGGATGCAATTGCTGCTTTGGCCATTGCCACGCCAGTAGTGATATCTTTAGCAACACCAGCAACATAGAGAGTTGCGCCTGCATTCAGGCATACGATGTCACTTGCAGCACCTGGTTTCTTGTCGATGACATCCAATACGATTTGTTTTGACTCTTCTGCATTGGCCACCTTAAAGCTATTCGTGAGGGCGGTATTGAGTCCAAAGTCTTTTGGGTGAATTTCATATTCACGCACAAGGCCGTCCTTGAGCTCACCTACAAGAGTAGGGCCTTCAAGGGAAATCTCATCAAGACCATCGCGACCATAAACTACAAGCGCATGTTCCATGCCTAAGGCCTGTAATACATGCGCCTGAATGCCGACCAGATCTGGGTGGAACACTCCCATCAAGATACGCTTCGCATCGGCGGGATTAGTCAGTGGCCCTAGGATATTGAAAATAGTTCGCACGCCTAGTTGCTTGCGAATTGGCACAACATTCTTCATGGCAGGGTGGTGATTTGGGGCAAACATAAAGCCAGCGCCTACAGTTGAGATGCATTTAGCAACCTGTTCTGCAGAAAGGCCTAGATTTACGCCTAATGCTTCGAGTACATCAGCGCTACCAGACTTGCTGCTCACACTACGATTGCCATGCTTAGCAATTTTGGCTCCAGCAGCTGCAGCAATAAACATCGCTGCCGTTGAAATATTGAAGGTATGTGCTCCATCGCCACCTGTACCGACAACGTCTACTAGGTGAGCGCGATCATCCACATGAACGGCGGTTGCAAATTCACGCATGACCTGTGCAGCAGCAGCAATTTCTCCAACAGTTTCTTTTTTAGTACGTAGGGCTACTAAGAGTCCAGCGACTAATTCAGGCGACATCTCTCCACTCATGATGAGTCGCATCATCGCAGTCATTTCATCGTGGGAGAGCTCGCGATGTTCAATACAGCGTTGTAGGGCTTCTTGAGGAGTAATTGAGGTAGTGCTCATATCTAATTTCTGAGTTACTTGTTAAGTAAGAAATTCTTAAGCAGGGCATGACCATGCTCAGAAAGAATAGATTCTGGATGAAATTGGACGCCTTCTACTGCGAGTTCACGATGACGAACGCCCATGATTTCTCCATCGGAAGATGTGGCTGTTATTTCCAGCGCTGCAGGCAGAGAACTTTTTTCGATTGCTAGCGAGTGATAGCGGGTTACTTTAAATGGATCTGGCAAGTTTTTAAATACACCTACACCAGTGTGGTGAATGAGATCAGTCTTGCCATGCATCACTTTCTGGGCGCGAATTACCTTGCCTCCAAAAGCCTCACCAATGGCTTGATGGCCAAGACATACGCCCAGGATCGGAATCTGTCCTGCATACCGTTTGATGGTCTCTACTGAGATACCGGCTTCTGCAGGGCTGCAGGGCCCAGGAGAAATACAAATGCGCGCAGGGTTCAGCTTCGCAATATCTTCTACCGCGATTTCATCATTCCGAAATACTTTGACCTCTTCACCTAGTTCTGCAAAATATTGCACAAGGTTATAGGTAAAAGAATCATAGTTATCAATCATGAGGAGCATCGAGTCCTCCTTGCACTAATTCTGCCGCCGTTAATACTGCGCGTGCCTTAGCTTCAGTTTCTTTCCATTCAGCAGTAGGGTCAGAGTCAGCAACAACACCGGCACCCGCTTGGGAATGCAGCATGCCATTGCGAATCACACCAGTACGAATAGCAATAGCCACATCCATATCGCCTGAGAAGGAAAGATATCCTACTGCGCCACCATAAACACCGCGCTTCACAATTTCCATCTCATCAATAATTTCCATGGCACGAATTTTAGGTGCGCCAGAGAGGGTGCCTGCAGGGAAGGTTGCTCGTAAAACATCCATATTGCTCATATTGTCTATGAGATCTCCTTCTACAGAACTCACAATGTGCTGCACATGGGAATACTTCTCAATCGACATGGAATCAGTGACTTTTACAGAGCCTGTCTTGGCGATTCTGCCAACGTCATTACGAGCAAGGTCAATCAGCATGACGTGCTCAGCAATTTCTTTAGGGTCCGCAAGCAATTCTTTGGCTAGGCGCTCATCTTCTTCTGGGTTGGCGCCACGTGGGCGGGTGCCAGCAAGAGGGCGAATCGTCACAATTTTTTCTGTAGCACGTTTCTCCTGGCGAACCAGTATTTCTGGAGATGAACCCACAATTTGCATATCGCCAAAGTCATAGAAATACATATAGGGCGATGGATTTAATGAACGCAGGGCTCTATAGAGCGCCAGAGGCGAGTCAGTAAATGGCTTACTAATCCGTTGCCCGATCACAACCTGCATACAGTCACCAGCCAAGATATATTCTTTAGTTTTACGAACTGCTGCTTCAAAATCTGCAGCCTTAAACTTGCGAATTAAGTCCGTCTTTGTGCTTGGCAATGATGCTGGCATATTCGCTGGTTTGCCTAAGCAAGTCAGTAATTCTTGTAAGCGGTTATGCGCTTGTTCGAAACTATCGGGAATACTTGGGTCTGCATAGACAATAAAGTAAATTTTCCCCGCAACGTTATCAATCACTGCTAACTCTTCAGTAAGCATGAGCTGAATATCAGGTACACCGAGTTCATCTGGTAAAGCATGTTTGGCTAAACGTGACTCAATATACCGAACGGTGTCATAGCCAAAGTAGCCAGCAAGGCCACCACAAAAACGAGGCAGGCCTGGTTGGACGGCAACCTTAAAGCGTTTGAAATAAGCATCTACAAAATCCAGTGGATTATCGGTATTACTCTCGACTACTTTTCCATCGGTGAGTACTTCATTTACCGGCGAAGAAGGATTCCCAACGGTTCTAACGATTGTCTTGGCGGGCAAGCCAATAAAGGAGAAGCGGCCAAAGCGCTCGCCACCTAATACAGACTCTAGTAGGTAGGTATTTTTTTTACCAAAGGCTTGACTGAGTTTGACGTAGAGCGATAGCGGTGTTTCTAGGTCAGCAAGCACCTCTTTAACAAGCGGAATGCGATTGAAACCCTGTTTTGCTAGGGCGTTAAATTCTTCGCGCTGCATTAGGACTTTCCAGTCTTTCCTAATTCAGTGCGCATTGCCTCAATCACTTGCGCGTAATTTTCTTTGCCAAAAATAGCTGAGCCAGCAACAAAGGTATCTGCGCCGGCTTGTGCAACTTGTGCAATGTTATCGACCTTGATTCCGCCATCTACTTCGAGACGAATATGACGACCTGTTTGAGATTCATGGCGATCTAAACGTGCGCGCACTTGTTTAATCTTCTCGAGAGTGCTTGGAATAAAGGATTGACCACCAAAGCCTGGATTGACTGACATGAGTAGAACCAAGTCGAGTAATTCTAAGGTGTGATCTAAATGATCGAGTGGTGTTGCAGGATTCAATACAAGACCTGCTTGGCAACCTTGATCACGAATTAAATTGAGAGTGCGGTTCACGTGAGGACTTGCTTCAGGATGAAAGCTAATTAAATTTGCACCAGCTTTTGCAAAATCGGGCACGATACGATCTACAGGCTCAATCATCAGGTGAACATCGATCATTGCGGGCTTGCCATTTTTGATAGCATGCGGGCGAATAGCCTCACAAACTAGCGGGCCAATTGTGAGGTTGGGAACATAGTGGTTGTCCATCACATCAAAGTGAATCCAATCGGCTCCTGCCGCCAGAACATCTTGAACTTCCTTGCCTAGGCAGGCAAAGTCAGCCGACAGAATCGAGGGAGCAATGACGAATTGACGATTTGTGGGTAATTTTTGACTTTCCATCCCTAGATTCTAGCTTGCAGTTGGGCTTGGGATAGAGCAGAATTCGAGCATGAATCCTCATGAAATTAGTATTACGGTCAAAGCCCAGTACCTTCCAGAGCAATCTGACCCCGATAATCGTCAATTTGCCTTTGCTTATACGGTCACTATTCGTAATACGGGTAAGGCTAGTATTCAGCTTATTGCCCGCCATTGGTTCATTACCGATGGGGACAATGATGTCCAGGAGGTGCGTGGTTTAGGGGTGGTTGGCCAACAACCCTTATTGCGTGCTGGGGAGCAATTTGAGTACACCAGCTGGGCTACTTTACCTACGCCGGCCGGAACCATGCGAGGGGAGTACTTTTGCGTTACCGAGGAAGCGCAGTTTTTCCAGGCACCAATTCCTGAATTTGCCCTAGTAATGCCGCGAACCTTGCATTAAAGCAAAGCGCTTGGAAAAACTATTTTTTCCCTTTGCCTGTCCATAGGACAATAAATAGCAGAAGTCCCAAAGCGATAGCACCTTCCAGTACAAAAAGTAGCATTGGGTATTCATCGAGTAAATTGGCAATCATGATTTTTAAATTTAAATTAGTTCAAGCAAGTGTATTCGCTATTTTGATTGCGAGCCTATTTGTTGGGTGCTCAACACCGCCTACCCGCGGTACAGGCTATCGATCTGGCGACTCTGGCGCAACACCTTCATCTTATGGCTCATCAATAGCTAGTTTTAATGCCGTATCGTGGCAAGCCTTACCTGGATGGCAAGACGATGATTTATCGCAAGCTTGGCCTGCGTGGCTAAAAAGTTGTGATGTATTACGTAAGCGTAGTGGAGAAGTGAATTGGCGTCAGGTGTGTACGCAAGCTACAAGCCTATCTCCTCGTGATGCACAATCGATTCGTCGATATTTTGAAAGCAACTTCCAGGCTTACGAAATCCGAAATAGTTCTGGTAGCGAAACAGGTTTAATTACTGGTTACTACGAACCGGTCATGAATGGCTCGCAGACCCGTACCAGTACCTATAACGTGCCACTGTATGCTTATCCTAATGCTTGGAAAAAATCGCGACCAAATCCAGGCCCAACGAGGGCCGAACTCATTAGCTCCGGAGTATTACAGGGATCAGAAATTGCTTGGGTACAAGATCCTGTTGCAGCTGCATCTATGCAAATTCAGGGCTCAGGAAAAATTCGTCTTCAGGATGGCCGCATATTACGATTAGGGTTTGCCGGTACTAATGAGCAGCCATTTAAATCATCTGCACAATGGTTGATAGATCGTAAGGAGATGACACGTGGCGAAGCAAGCATGCAGGGAATTTCACAATGGGCAAAGCGCAATCCTGATCGGGTCAATGAAATGCTTAATGCCAATCCACGTTTTGTCTTTTTTAAACAGTTGCCAAGTAATGTTGATCCCGATTTAGGCCCGAATGGCGCACTGGGTATTCCACTGACTAGCGAGCGTAGTATTGCGATTGATCTTCAGGCCATGCCATTGGGTGCGCCTGTATTCTTAGCTACTACCAAGCCTTTAAGTAACCAGCCCATGCAAAAACTGGTTATGGCACAAGATACTGGAAAAGCGATTGTGGGTGGCGTCAGGGCTGATTATTATTGGGGTTCAGGTGATGCTGCAGGAGAAATTGCAGGGCGAATGAAACAAAATGGCAAGATGTGGTTATTGTTACCACGTTAATTGATGGACATAGAGAGAAAGACGTTGATGAGCTACAAAACAATTTTGACTGAAGTAGATGGCAAGGTAGCCACCATTACCTTAAATCGTCCGGAGGTTCTCAATGCACTAAATGATCAACTCATGGATGAGTTAGGCGAGGCATTGCTTTCATTTGACGCCGATGACAATATTGGCTGCATCATTGTGACGGGTAGCGAGAAGGCATTTGCTGCTGGTGCCGATATTACATCAATGGCGAAGCGTAGCTTTCAAGATGTATATCGCCATAATTTTATTTCCCGTAATTGGGAGCATATGCAAAAAGTTCGCAAGCCTGTGATTGCTGCAGTATCGGGCTATGCACTTGGCGGCGGTTGTGAGTTGGCTATGATGTGCGACACCATCATGGCTGCTGATAATGCCAAGTTTTCGCAACCAGAAGTGAAGCTTGGTATTATTCCTGGCGCTGGCGGTACACAACGTTTGCCCCGGGCAGTCTCCAAAGCCAAAGCAATGGATTTGGCTTTAACCGGAAGAATGATGGATGCTGTAGAAGCTGAGCGTTCGGGTTTGGTGTCTCGAGTCTTTCCAAAAGCAGATTTATTGAAAGAAGTAAAGGCGATTGCCAAAGAGATTGCTGATATGCCGCTACTAACAGCAATGATGGTGAAGGAGGCAGTGAATGCTGCTTATGAAACAACTCTTTCAGAGGGAATCCATTTCGAACGTCGCTTGTTTCATACTTGCTTTGGAACGAACGACCAAAAAGAAGGTATGGCCGCATTTGTAGAAAAGCGGCCTGCTAAATTTACTAATTCTTAAATGAAATGGTCTCGGAAGAGACCTAGATTTTTTCTAAGTAGCGTTGCGCTAGCTTTACCCAGTAGCTGACGCCCACTGGAATCAGTGCATCGTTAAAGTCATAAGAGGGATTGTGAAGATGGCATGGGCCCATGCCATGACCCACGGAACGGTGATCCCCATCCCCATTGCCTAGAAAGACATAGCATCCCGGCTTCTCAAGCAACATAAAAGCAAAATCTTCTGCACCCATGGTGGGGTCAATATGGGTATTCACATTTTGCTTGCCTACTAATTCGTTCATGACCTCGCTAGCAAACTGAACTTCAGCAGCATGATTAATTAATGGCGGATAGTTTCTGGAGAAAGTAATTTCAGCTTGGCAATCAAATGCGCTTGCAACACTATGTGCAATCTCACGAAGACGTCGCTCCATCAAATCTAGCACCTCCAAAGTAAATGTTCTGATAGTGCCGCCGATAAAGGCACTATCAGGAATCACATTACTTGTTTCTCCCGCATGAAACTGCGTAACTGAAAGAACAGCTGCATCTACCGGGCGCTTGTTGCGCGTGATGATACTTTGTAGTGCTAGCACCACTTGCGCACCAGTCAGCACTGGGTCAGCACTATTGTGAGGTAGCGCAGCGTGACCACCTTTACCAGTGATGGTAATTTCAAAAGAATTGCTTGAGGCCATCATGGGCCCAGCAGTAACACCAAAGTGACCTTCATCTAAACCTGGCCAGTTGTGCAATCCAAAAACAGCATCACAAGGAAATTCTTTAAAGAGGCCATCTTTAATCATTTCATGTGCACCAGCACCACCTTCTTCAGCTGGCTGGAAAATAAAAATTACAGTACCCTTGAAGTCACGATGATTTGAAAGGTATTGCGCGGCACCTAAAAGCATTGCAGTGTGACCATCGTGACCGCAAGCATGCATCTTTCCAGGGTTACGAGAAGTATGCTCAAAATTATTGTGCTCTTGAAGCGGCAGTGCATCCATATCAGCTCGCAAGCCAATCATTCTTCCGGGACCTAGGTCGCCATCTAGACGACCAACAACCCCTGTTTTTCCCATGCCTCGGTAAACCGTAATACCCCAACTAGAAAGAGCTTCTGCAACTAAGTCAGATGTGCGTTTTTCTTCGAAGCGCAATTCAGGGTGAGCGTGAATATTGCGACGAATATCTTGAATAGCTTCTGCAGAATCAAGGATTTCGGGGAGTAAATGCATCCCTTTATCTTATCTGAAAGTCCCACTAGTTGCCTTAGGGCTTTAGTTGATCGCTATTTTGAGGTGCTGCGCAGCAAAATCAAGTGCTTCTATTGAATAGGGGCTGTTATGAGATTTTTGAAGTGCATTTGTTAATGGGGGAATTAATCCCAGAAAGGGCGCATTGATTTTTACTTTTAAGGTGGCAACATTTTCTTCTAAAAGAGGCATTTCATTTACTAGGGAGTTTGCAACCCAGCCTGCAATTTTTAATCCACGTGCCTTGATTGCTTCTTGTGTAAGTAGGGCATGGTTAATACAACCCAATTTCATCCCAACCACTAAAACAATGGGTAAACCAATTTTCTGCGCTAGATCGCCCAGATCTTTATCATCACTTAAAGGAACCAAGAATCCACCTGCCCCTTCGACAACAATGCAATCACTATGTTTTTGAATGTCGCCAAGCGCTTGCATGATGATATTGATGTCAAGAGCAATACCTTTAATTGCCGCAGCTAGATGAGGCGCTACCGGCATATCTAAAACATAAGGAGATAGGTTGAGTTGGCCTGGCGCTAACTGGGAAGCAATGCGTAAAGTTTCTAGATCTTCATTCAAGGTATGACCACTAGCGTCCTGATATGTACCAGCAACTACGGGTTTAAACCCGATTACTTGTTTTCCTTGTAGACGTAACTTGCGGATCAGCGCACCGCTTACTAAAGTTTTACCAACCTCAGTGTCCGTCCCCGTTACAAAAAAGCCAGTCATCTTAGTCATTCATTACCTTTTGATGCACTTCTTGCTCGATTCTTTTTAAGGTAGTGATGAGTTTGCGTAGATCATCAACGCTATGATTTGCAGAAAAAGTAATCCGCAAGCGAGCACTACCAGGGGCCACTGTTGGTGGACGGATTGCCGGAATCCAATAACCTGCTTCATCTAATAACTTTGCCGCCATGAGTGCGCTGGCATTGCTACCCAAGATGACTGGTTGAATAGGCGTGCAAGAAGAGACTTTTTTCCATTCTGAAAATATCATTTCATCTTGCCAAATTTTGATGAGTTGATTGAGTTGGGCACGACGCCTTGCACCCTCATCACCATCAATGATTTCCAGGCTTTTAAGTAAGGTGTGCGCAATAGCAGGAGGAGTTGCAGTGCTGTAAATATAGGGGCGACCTTTTTGAACCAGCCATTCAATAAAAGAATCCTGTGCACAAACAAAGGCACCACTTACGCCAGCAGCCTTACCCAAGGTGCCGATATAAATGATGCGGTCAGATTGAATATTTTCTTGCTCTAAGATGCCATGACCTTGTTTGCCTAGCACTCCAAAACCATGTGCATCATCGACTATCAATAGGGCATCGAACTGCTCGGCTATCTGAAGTAATGCTTTAACAGGTGCAAGATCACCATCCATGCTAAAGACGCCATCAGTCACGATGAGCTTCAGAGATTTTGTATCTTTTTTGAGTATGTCAGTTAATGAGTTCAGTTGAGTGTGGTCGAATAAGTTGACCGTCGCATTCATTTGCGCACCTGCCAATCGAACGCCATCAATCAGCGAAGCATGATTGAGTTTAGCCGAATAAATACCCAGATCACCGCGCTCGGTAAGCCTAGATAAACCTGTGATGACGGCTAGATTAGTAAGATAGCCAGTACTAAAAAATAGGGCGCGAGCATTTTGAATATGCTTCTTTTGAAAAGACGCTAATTTTTTTTCAAGTAAATCATGTGCAGCGCTGTGGCCGCTGATTAAATGCGAAGCGC
>CANFRA010000023.1 GCA_947449305.1 Burkholderiaceae bacterium | reverse complement strand
TTAAAACCGAAATTCCCTGTAGTGCCTATATAGATTAGCAATTGATGCAAAGCCAAGGATAACAATGAGTATTGCAAAGAGATAATCGGCAGTGAGATAGGTAAAGATGCCAAGATAAACGAGGGTTGCTGCACCAATAAATACACCAATTGATCCAAAGGCCACCAGCTTGAAGTTTGGGATAAAAGCGCCCAAGGTGATGGCAATAAAGACGATATAAAGATCGGAGACCAACTGATCGGCTGTTACGAATACCGTATTCGTAAATTCAGGGCTAGTAAATTTTCCAACAACGGCAAAGGCTAGAATGCTAGCCAAAATAGCAAAATTTAGTTTTGCTTTAGTAATTATTTCTTTGAGCTGATCATTCATGATGAATTAGCCTTACTTAAGAACCACTGCCGTTAAATACTAGGCCCATACAAACCCAAAGCAGGATGAAGGCAACAAGAATAGTAAAGCCAATTTTCTTCAGAAAATATTCTAGACTATCCATATAAGCCTCATCGTTGCGACCAAACCAGCGATCAAAACGCTTCCAAACGAGACGCCCCACTACGAGCGGCAGAAGCATGCCAACAATGCCAAGAATAACGGTGAGAGTGGTATCCATCGATTGATTTCTTTCTTACTAAATACAAATACTGTTTGTTTGGCACCCAGTAGTAATCGTAGTTACTATAGTTATGTATTTGGTGCCGCAAAGTCATATAGGATACAGGGGTTATCGACCAGGATCGATTTTCTGAGATTTTCATCCTGAACCCAGGATCCTAATAGATCGCCTAGATCGGCATCGTGGGGCATTTGCTTTTTAACCATGACATGGGGCCAATCACTCCCCCAAACTAGCCTATTGGGATTTGCTTTGATCACAGCGTCATTGAGTGGGCGCATATCAGCATAGGGTAAATTGCCATCGCAAATGCGATAAGGGCCAGTCATTTTGACCCAGGCCTGCCCATTCTTGAGCAGCTCCAAGAGCCCCTGAAAGCCTTCATTCTTGAGCCCGTGTTTTGCATGGGAATAACCAAAATGCCCAAAGACTAAATTTACCGGAAAGTTTTCAAACACTTTGGCGAGGTTTGGATATTCATTGACATGCATGAGTAACTCTAAATGCCAGCCAAAAGGTTTAATTCGGTTAGCTAAATTCTTTAGATGTTCAATGGGTAGCCCAGCAGATTGATCTGCAACATCAACAATATTGCAGCGAATGCCACGCACACCAGCGTTATGCAGTTCTTCTAAATAAGCCTCGGTGACATCATGAGGATTGCTCGGAATCACTGCCACCCCTCGCAATTGCTTTGGGTATGTCTTGAGTGCTGCTAGCATTGCGCGATTATCTGTACTGTACACGCTTGGTTGTACTAGCACTGCGCGATCTACGCCCAACATCTTAAGTAAAGCTTGGTAACTTTCTAGTATCGCATCAGGCGGTGTATAGATGCGTTCTTGCGCATACGGAAACTGACTAGCTGGACCGCAAATGTGCGCATGACAATCAACCGCCCCAGCCGGAAATATGATTTTGGGAGATCTTATTTCTGGGTCTGGGGCTTGGCACAGTGGTGCAAAAATAGCTTGATTCAAAATAAGCTCTACTACTTTATTGCGGCTCGATATTTGCTTCTTTGGCAATCTTTTGATACTTAGCTATTTCTTCACGAACAAACTTGCCAAATTCAGCAGGGCTCATTGGGGTTGCTTTGATTCCTTTGGTTTCATAAGCAGTTTTGACTTCTGGATCTTGCATCGATTGATTGATATCGGTATTAACCTTTTTAATTACTGCAGCTGGAGTGCCTGCTGGAGCCCAGACACCAAACCAAAGGCCGATTTCAAATGCGGGATAGCCCTGCTCAGCAATACTAGGAATCTCGGGAACTGCCGCATTACGATTCTTGCTCGTAACGCCTAAAGCACGCACCTTGCCACCTTTGAGCTGACCAATCGCGGTATCGAGCGGCGCCATATAAAAAGCAGTGCGACCCGACATCGTGTCAGAAATAGCTTCTGGAGATCCTTTGTAGGGCACATGAATGAGTTTGATACCCATCACCTGATTAAAGTACTCAGCAGCTAAGTGAGTAGAACTACCAACGCCAGCAGAGGCAAAGGTAATTTCACCAGGCTTAGATTTAGCCGCAATCACCAAATCTCGAATACTTTGATAAGGACCATCTGCTGCAGTGATCATCACATAGGGGGTTTGCCCAAGAATGGCGACATCAACCAAGCTCTTCAGTGGGTCATAAGGTAGTTTCTTATAGATTGCTGGATTGGCTGCATACGATGCTGATTGCACAAGCAAGGTGTAGCCATCGGGTTCAGAGTTCACAACCACGCCGGTGCCAATGAGACCGCCAGCACCAGGCCGATTTTCAATAATGACCGATTGCTTCCAGGTTTCTGAAAGACTTTTGGCAACTACTCGCCCAGCAATATCCGCGCCTGAGCCGGTTGTTAAAGGCACCACCATCTTGACTGTACGGTTAGGGTAGTTTTGCGCATAGCTTTGGTTACTTAGGCTAGCCAAAACAAGAAAACCCAAGGCAAGAATTGGTTTTCCAAGCTTAAGGGCGTGCTGGCTCTGATTGAGTAATCTAAACATCATGTCTCCTGGGTATTTTTATCGTTTCATTGGATAATCTACCATGCTCTAGTCAATAGATAAATAGCAGTGCTTAGAAATAAAGGGAAGGTGGAGACAAATGTCGCAAATGCACGATACCCAGACCGTCAAGGTCAATGGGGTAGATATAGCCTACCGATTTGATGGCCCCAAAGATGGACGTGTTTTATTGGTAGCAAATAGCTTAATGGCCAATGGCAGCATGTGGGATTGGAATGTGCCTGCACTAGCTGATCGCTATCGCGTATTACGCTATGACAAAAGAGGCCATGGTCAATCTGGCGTCAGCCCTGGGCCATATACGATTGCTCAATTGGCTGATGATGCAGTTGGATTATTAGATGCCCTTGGAATTGAGAAGGCCCACTTTATGGGTTTATCGATTGGCGGCATGATCGGTCAGCAATTAGGCGCCCGCTATCCTGAGCGCATTTACTCCCTATCACTTTGCAATACCGCTTCCGAAATGCCACCACGCAGTTTATGGGAAGAGCGTTTTGAGATTGCGCGTACACAAGGTATTGCCGGATTAGTCGATGGTACGATCAAGCGTTGGTTTACTGCACCCTTTATTGAGCGTGCCCCGAGCGATATTGAAAAAGTACGTCAAATGATTTTGGCTACCAACGCGAATGGTTACATGGGCTGCGGTAGCGCGGTACGTGATATGGCGCAAAGCACCATGCTTCTCAAGATCAAAATACCAACTTTGGTGCTTTCAGGAGAACATGATCCAGCCTGTACAGTAGATCAAGGTACCGTTTTACATCGCCTGATTGATGGATCTAAGATGGTGGTACTCAAAGATGCAGCGCACTTATCCAATATTGAGCAGCCTGTTGCATTTAATCGCGCAGTACGAGAATTTATTGACTCTGCTGATAGTCAGTTAAATTAAGCAAGACTTAAAGGTAATCAGTACAGAAAGTATTTCTTATGACAATGAAAAAAACAGACCTTTATAAGAACCTAGCTTTAACGACCGCTCAGCGGATGAAAAATGCCGCCAAGACTCCGAAGCTTGGGGCCGCTGAAGCAAAAGCAAAAACCAAAAAAGATCTGGCAGAGGCAAACCCGATGCTCGCTTCTTTAATAGGTAAGAAGAAACCGAAACAATAATTTTGTATTGACTGAATGTACAAGAGATTTCAGTGGATTTGGCACACTTTTGTTCTGTGCTTCTTTTCTCAAGCAGCAATGACTTGGGCGCAAATTGCGCCACCACCAAACTATGATCAAAAGTTAAGTGATATGGTGGTGAATGCCACCCGCTCAGGTACGACTCTAGATCAAATGTCACTCAATACGACCATTTTGACTAAAGAAGTCTTGGAGTCTTCACCAGATCAAACCATTGATCAAGTGCTCAAAAATGTGCCGGGCGTATTTTTAAATGATGTGCCGTATTACCAAAAAGATCCTACAGGTCAAAGTATTAACGTCCGCGGCTTAGGATATGGCCGCACCCTCGTGCTGATAGATGGCTTGCCAGCTAATGATGCTTTCTATGGAACCGTGCAATGGAACCTGGTTCCCATGTCTTCCATTGAGTCAGTAGAGTTTGTGCGTGGCGGCGTTTCGAGTTTGTACGGAAACTACGGCATGGGCGGTGTGATTAATATCAATACCAAAACGCCCAAAAATAGCTCCCAAGAAGTTTCTGTAAGTTACGGATCTTTTGCTACGGGTAATGTGGCAGCCTCTAAAGACCTCATCGTTTCTGATGCAATGCAAATGCGTTTTTCTGCAGATTACTTCTCAAGTGAAGGGTTTCAGAATTACGCGACTATTTCTCCAGCGGCACCTAGTAATACAGCGGGTATGACAACAAATACCACTAAAAATTCAAATATTCGTCTCCAAAATTATTTCAAACCGACGCAAGATACAAATGCTTTTTTGAGGATGGGTTATAGCACCATGGCTGACTTAAGTAACAACTTTGCAATTGCGCCAAATTTGGTTCAAACAGCAGATGTTGCTGGAGGCTCTACGACCAACTTAGATGTAAATAAGAAGGTGCAGGTAAATGCATACTACCAAGCAACAAATTTTTATAAACAAACTGCAAATAGTTCAGGCACCTATATCAATGCTAATTACACCGACCCTTACTCAACGCTCGGCGCATCAGCTCAATACACTCATGATTTGAAAGTCGCCGGTATTGATCAATACATTATTGGCATCGATACCAGAAATATCTCCGCATCTAATAAAACTAATAATCTCAGCACTGTAGGTGCGGTGAACTCGGTGAGTTACGCGCAAGGCCAGCAGAATTTCTATGGCCTTCTAGGCCAAATTAAATCGAGCGCAACAGCTATTCCGCTAGAGGCTACTTTGGGCGCAAGAGTAGATGTTTGGAATAGTCAAACACCGACGCTATATAACGCAGGCTCAAATGGCTCTAATCCAGTCTATCAATCAATCTCCAATCAAAGCAAGACTCAGTTAAGTCCTTCGCTTGGTTTGTTATATAAAGCCACAAATAATTTGGATTTTCGTAGCGCTGCTTACCAAGCCTTTCATGCACCTAGCATGAACAATACCTTGCGTAGCTATGGAAATACTACGACTGGCTATAGCTTTTCTAACCCAAATTTAACGCCCGAGACTATGACGGGTTATGAGGTAGGAACAGACTATCGTTGGAAAAGTGGTTTTGCGCAATTAACTGCTTTTAACAACTACATTCAGAATGCAATTACTAGCTATAAGATTACCAGTGCAAATTCAGCTTTTGCTTACAGTCTTTGCAACGCTAGTGGTATTCCAATTTCTGGGCAAGGATGCAAGACTTCTGGTGCATACACCAATGTCAGCTACTACACCAATCAACAAAATCTGCTCAGTCGTGGTATTGAGTTGCAGTATCACCATGATGTGAATGCACAATGGGCCTTGGATGGCGGCTATTCCTATACGCGTACTGTGCTGACCTGGACAGCAACCACTGACCCTATTAACACTCAAGTAGGCGGCGTTCCGATGAATATGGCAAATGCTGCGATTACTTATTACCCATTACCTGAGGCAAGCCTAACAACCACAGTACGTTATGTGAGCAACTCTTGGATGGCTACTGGCACCTTGCCTGTACCGGCTTATGCAGTAGTTGGCCTAAAAGCTAACTATCAAGTGACGCCCCAAGCTGCGTTATTTGCCTCTGTAGTTAACTTATTGAATCGACAATATGTCACTTTTAATATTGCGTCGCAGGCAACGGCTTATCAGGCCGGTATGCCGCAGGCATTCGCTGTGGGCGCACGCCTGATTTTCTAGTGGTGCGGAATATAGGGCATTACCCTAGGTAAATGGTGTAGCTCCTCGGGCAAAAGAGTGATTAAATAGCCATTGCAGTCAAAATAAATACTAAGAAATACGGAGAAATTGAAATGAAAGCCATTAATCAGCCGGTGATGAATAAGCTCATCCCATTGGCTACTGCATTATTAGCATGCTCAGTAATGGGTTTGCAAGGTTGCTCTACTACTACTGTTGCAGAGGCACCTAAGTCAGCACCAGCACCTGCTTGGAAACAAGGTATGGGCGCTGATATGTCCAGCTCTACCTTAGCTCCTTTGGCTGGCAAGATGACTGCCACCCCAGCAAATGAAATTCCACTCAACAATTTGAAATTACCTCCTGGCTTCAAGATTGAAGTCTATGCAACTGGCATGCCGGGCGCACGTGAAATGGCCATGGGTGATAACGGCAAGATTTATATCGGTACCCGCGCAATTGGCCGTGTTTACGAGTTGAGCAATAACGGTAAAGAGCGGACTAGTCGTGTAGTAGTAGATAAGTTAGTGCAGCCTTCTGGCGTAGCCTATAAAAATGGATCGCTGTACGTCATGGCGATTGATAAAGTATTGCGCTACGACGGTATTAGCAAGAATCCCAATGTGGCACCTGTGGATATGACCTCCAAGTTCAATCTGCCGCCAGAGCAACACCATAACTGGAAGTTTCTTGCCTTTGGCCCAGATGGAAAGTTATATGTACCTTTTGGAGCGCCTTGCAATATTTGTGAATTGCCAACGCCAGAGTATGCACAGATTCGTCGATACAACCCAGATGGCTCAGGCATGGAAGTCTTAGCAACTGGTGTGCGTAACACCCAAGGCTTTGACTGGCATCCCGTTACTAAACAACTGTGGTTTACAAACCATGGGCGTGATTGGATGGGTGATGACAAGCCTAATGACACTCTGAACATCCTCACCAAAAAAGGTGAAAACTTTGGCTTCCCTTATTGTCATGAAGGTAATATGCCAGATGACAAAGTGATCAAGCCAAATGCTTGTGAGGGCGTTACTAAGCCAGTTGCTTTAATGGGTGCACATGCTGCGGTGATGGGTATCACGTTCTATACCGGTAATATGTTCCCAGCTGAATATAAAAACGTGGCTTTTATTGCACGTAAAGGTTCATGGAATCGCAATATCAAGTCAGGTTATGACGTTGTTACTGTGAAAGCAGATGCGGATGGCAAAAATGCCAAGATCACTCCCTTCATTACTGGCTTCATGAACTCTGGTGACCAATCATTCTGGGGTCGCCCTACATTCTTTATGCAGCTGCCTGATGGATCCATGCTGTTAACAGATGAACAGTTAGGTGCAGTCTACAGAATCACTTACAAGAAATAAGTATTGGTATATCAAGCATTGGCTTTAATGAAATTAGTAAAAATAGCGGCGTTACTCTCGGGGATTTATTTCTCGATAGTTGCGCCGCTTTCTTATGCTCAGGATATGAGTGCCAAATTGGCTGTTTGTGGCGCTTGTCATGGCCCCGATGGTAATTCAAGTATGGTGGGTATGCCCTCCTTAGCTGGGCAACCCAAAGTCTTTCTTGAAAACAATCTGATTATGATCCGTGAGGGTATTCGGGATATTCCGGTGATGAAGGGTCAGTTAGATGGCATGAGTGATCCCCAAATCATTGCTTTGGCAAAGTTTTATTCTGCTCAAGTTCTTAAGCCTACGCCTGGCAAACGGGATGAGGCGCTTTATGAAAGAGGCCAACTGCTTTCAAAGCAGGCACTCTGTGGAACCTGTCACTTGCCTGATTATGTTGGTCGAGAGCAAATGCCTAGACTCGCTGGCCAGCGTGAGGATTACTTATTACATAGCATGCGTCAATTTAGAAATAATCAAGCCACTGGGCGCGATACGATTATGGCAGCCTCCTTATATGGCATGAATGATGATGATCTGAGGGCTATCGCGCAGTACTTATCCCAATTAAAATAAGATTTTAATAAGCTTATTAGGAATTGTGCTTAAGGTTGCTTAAGCGCATACCAAATGGGCAGCCTTTTTAATAGAGCAACTCTTTGCAAGCAAAAAACCAGTTTTTGATGATTGATTCTTTAAAGGCCTTTGCAGCCCTTTTAATTATTCTTCACCACTTATCTAGCTACGGACAAATAGCGCAAGACGCTCGCGCAGTTTTACCTGACATCATGACTTGGCTTTTTGAGTACGGTCGTTATGCTGTGCAAATATTCTTAGTGATGGCAGGCTATTTGGCTGCTCAGTCTCTGACACGCTATGCCAATATTAAATTTAGCGCCAATGGATTACTCAAAGTTATTCTTAATCGTTATTTGCGCCTGTTTGCTCCCTATACCGCCGCATTAATCTTGACGATTGCTTGCGCTTACATAGCCCGGTTTTGGGTCAGTGATGAATTCGTTGGTGAATCCGAAACGCTCTCGCAATTTTTAGCTCACCTCTTTTTTATTCAGGGGATCTTGGGATTAGATTCCATCTCAGCAGGTGCTTGGTATATCGCTATTGATTGGCAGCTGTATTCAGTCTTAGCAATTTTGCTCATTTCTTTTCCAGGATATCAAGCAATGATCTGGGTGATCAGCGTTTTAGCAGTAGCTTCACTCTTGTTCTTTAATCGCTCAGGACTTTATGAGGCTTACTTCATTTACTTCATTGGTGCATACAGCTTAGGTGTCTTAGCTTACCTAGGCAAGTGTTTTGATAGCCAGAGCATCAATCGCCTAGCTAAGATTGCACTTTTTCTTATTGGGCTCATCATTGTAATTTCTTCATTCCAGCAAATTTGGCTCAGAAACTTCCTAGCTTGGTTTGTGGCGATCGCATTGCTATTGTGGGGAAATAAACCATACCCGTTGATAGAGGGGGGAGAGGATAGCCCAACACTGAAGATCATTGCTTGGATGAGTCAGCGATCCTACTGCGCCTTCCTTATTCACTTTGCATTGATCTTGCTTGCTAATACTCTTTATATTGCAACAGGCTTGTATGCTCATGAAAGCGGGGCGCTGGCAATTGCTTTAATGCTAGGGGTAGTGGGGTGCAGCACGATTGCTGCGAATTATTTATATCGCTGGATTGAAGTGCCAGCACTGCGCCTGAAGGTCTAATTGAGATATTAGGTTTAGATACCCATATCTTTTAAAACACGAAAGATTTCACGATAAGCCTTGGGCGGCTTATTTTGCTCTTTTTCTCTGCGGGCATTACGAATCAGCGTGCGCATATTCTGAATATCCATGTCTGGATACTGCTCAATCATTTTGGTAAAGGCTTCATCATTTGCAATCAAGCGATCGCGATAGCTTTCTAAAAAATGCAGCTTGGCAATCTCTGCCTTGCTAACACCCTGAATGGCATCTAAGCGTTTTTGAATGGCATCTAGTTCTTCTTCATCTAAAAAGCGCATGAGCTTGCCAAGGTATTGCTTATGGCGACGAATTGCTTCAAAACTCTTAATCTGATTAGTTTCTGCAATCGCTACTTTGATAGCTTCATCTAAAGGGATAGTTTTGAGGGCATCGCTACTTAAAGCTGCCAATACTTCCGCCAATTTCTGGCGTTCGGTCATTTGACGCTTGAGCTCAGACTTGCTAGGCCCTTGATCGGCCTCAACGAGTTTGGGTGTGCGATTCTTCTCATTAATGTGCATACCCTCATTTTAGACGGGTATTGGACTATTCTAAGAAGATGTCAAGATTTCGGGTTTGGTAAATAATAGGCATTAAAGTAGATGGTGAAAATACTGCTATATCTGACGTAAAACACATGACTCAAGTAAACACCTACGATTACATCATTATTGGGGCAGGCAGCGCCGGCTGTATGTTAGCCAAGCGTTTGACCGAGAACCCCAATAAGCGGGTCTTACTCATTGAGGCCGGTAAGAGTGATAACTATATTTGGATTCATATTCCGGTGGGCTATCTATACTGTATTGATAACCCCAGAGCAGATTGGCGTTTTAAGACCGCCACTGAAAAAGGCCTCAATGGTCGTTCATTAATCTATCCCCGCGGCAAAGTTCTGGGTGGCTGCTCCTCTATTAACGGCATGATCTATATGCGTGGCCAAGTGGGCGATTACGACTCTTGGGTCAAAGCTACAGGTGATGACGCTTGGTCTTGGGAAAATGCGCTAGCCCGTTATAAGAAGTTTGAGGACTACCACGGCGCTGCTAATGAGTGGCATGGCAAAGGTGGCGAGTGGACAGTATCTTTGCAACGCTTGCGTTGGCCCATCATGGATAAGTTCAGAGAAGCTGCTATAGAAGCTGGCATCCCAGCATCGGATGACTTTAATCGAGGCGATAACTTTGGTGTGGGTTATTTTGATGTGAGTCAGCGCGCTGGTTGGCGATTAAATACTACTAAAGCATTTTTAAAGGATGCAGCAAAACGCAGTAATCTGACGGTGATTACTGAGGCAATGGTCACTAAACTCAAGATTGATCCCGCTACTCACAATTGCTATGGAGTGGAGTATCGCAAGGATGGCGTTCTCAGTGAAGCCTTATGCGCAATTGAGCAGGGTGGGGAAGTGTTGCTCAGCGCTGGCTCTATCGGCAGTGTGCAAATACTAGAGCGGTCTGGGATTGGCGCTGCTGGCCATCTTTCAGCATTGGGCATCCCAGTCATTGCGGATTTACCGGGTGTTGGCGAGAATCTGCAAGACCATCTGCAACTGCGCATGGTTTATAAGGTCGATGGTATTAAGACTCTTAATACCAAAGCCAATTCATGGTTTGGCAAGATCATGATTGGTTTGGAATATCTCTTCAATCGCTCTGGACCCATGTCAATGGCGCCTTCTCAATTAGGTGCTTTTGCTTATAGCTCTCCAACGCAAAAGAGTGCCAATATGCAATACCACGTACAACCTTTATCACTGGATAAGTTTGGTGAAGACTTACATTCATTTAATGCTTTTACAGCCAGTGTTTGCAATGTACGCCCCACATCCCGTGGTAGTGTACATATCAATTCAATAGATCCTGAAGCACCGCCCGTCATTGCGCCCAATTACTTGGCGACGGAAGAGGATCGCAAGATTGCGGCTGAGTCACTACGCCTCACTCGTAAGATTGTGCAAAGCCCAGCACTTAAGCCCTACTCTCCAGCAGAATATAAGCCTGGCGCGCAATATCAAACTGAAGCAGAGTTAGTTCAAGCTGCCGGCGATATTGGAACAACCATCTTTCATCCAGTGGGTACTTGCAAGATGGGGCGTGCAGATGATCCAATGGCAGTGCTAGATTCTCAATTGCGAGTGAGAGGTGTTCATCATCTACGGGTAGTTGATGCCTCTGCTATGCCCACAATCACCTCGGGTAATACCGCCGCTCCAACCATGATGATTGCTGAGCGTGTGGCGGAGTTACTTACTGGTGAATAGTCACAAAAGCAATCAACTTCCCCTTAGTCATCTTCTACTCGCTTTAGCCATTGTGGCGGTGTGGGGAACTAATTTTGTGGTGATTAAGCTTTCCTTAGAAGCCTTTCCACCATTCTTGTTTGCAGCACTGCGCTTCACCTTTGCCTTTTTACCTTTGGCATTTTTTATACCAAGGCCTAAGGTTTCTTGGAGCAATATGTGTGCGTATGGCGTGGCTATTGGAGTTGGGCAATTCGGTATCTTGTTTTTTGCAATTGATGGAAGAATTTCTCCGGGATTAGCTTCATTAGTTGTCCAGACACAGGTCTTTTTCACCATCGGCCTTGCCATGTTTTTTGCAAAAGAGCGTTTAAGGCTCTATCAAGCAGTTGCAGTGTCGATAGCGATGACGGGCTTAGGAACTATTGCACTCCATACGGATGCTGACACCACATTTATAGGATTGGCATTGATCGTTTTTGCAGGACTCTCATGGGGAATAGGAAACACAGTGAGTCGTCGCGCCGGTTCCATCAATATGCTCTCTTATGTGGTGTGGGCAAGTGCATTTTCACTACCACCACTTTTTCTGATCTCTTGGATTTTTGAAGGTGGCTGGGAGCAAATGAGCGCTTCAATCATTTCTGCACCTATTGGTGCATGGGCTGGCGTCTTTTGGCAATCCTGGGGCAATACCGTCTTTGGTTATGCTGCTTGGGCCTGGCTACTCTCAAAACATCCTGCTGCAGTAGTAGCACCAGCACCACTATTAGTCCCAATATTTGGAATGGGCGCGTCAGCCTATTTCTTAAGTGAGCCACTGCCATTGTGGAAAATTTTGGCAGCTGGCTTAGTGATTGCTGGCCTAGTTGTAAATCTATTTTGGCCAAACTTAAAAAAGCGCTTCATTAAACAATAGCTCATTTCAAGGACCATTTTTTCTGAGTCATTAATAGCTATTGAGGCCTTTGATCAACAGGCTGATCGCCACTATAAATGTCATGACCGCAAATATTTGCTGCAAGCGTGGCCCACTGATTTTTTTGCTAAAGGCTCCACCGATTAAAAGGCCGGTTAGAGCGCCGAAGGCAAATGGTGCTGCAAGGAGTACATCCAGGTTGCCAGCAGCAGCGGAAAATACGGCGCCACCACCAGAAACGATTGCAAGTACGCCTAAGGAGGTTGCCACTATCGATTGAACTGGCAGGTCGGTATAACGTTTAAGCGCAGGAACAATGACAAAACCACCGCCAACACCTAAAAGCCCAGACAGAAATCCCGCTATTCCACCAGAAAACATCAGTGCTCTTGCGCAAGGAATATTCCAAGCCAGCTTTCCAATGGATGGATCCAATAAACACGGAGGAGGTTTACTGGCGGTATCGGCAATACCTAAAATTTCTCTCCTAGCTTGTTTGTACAGATTGATCGATGAATAAAAGAGGGTGCAGCTAAACAGTATGAGTAGTGGGCTATTGGGCACGCATTGTGCCAACCAAAGACCCACTGGTGATAGCAGTAATCCAAAGATCGCCATAAACCCAGCCGCTTTATATCTCAAGATTTTGTGTTTGAGTCCCAGTAGTGCGCCAACGCCAGCAGCAAGGGCTATTGCAGATAAGGCTATGGGCGCAGCCTGCGCTACTGATAAATGTAGGGCAAAGACCAGTAATGGGACAGACAAAATCCCGCCACCGGCGCCAGTAAGCCCCATGAGGAGGCCTACAAGGATGCCTAGGGCGGGGCTGATCAATATTGAGTAATCCATTGCAATTTATTTTATATTAAGATAATATATAAATATATATATTAATTACTTAGAGCAATCTTAGAAAGACCATTGTGAACCTAAAAGTACATGCTGAGATTAAAACCTTTTTCGATCCAGAAACCTGGACTTTTACCTATGTAGTGTATGCGGGTGAGGGTAGTGCTTGTGTAGTGATTGACTCTGTTCTGAACTATGACTCTAAGTCAGGTCGAACCACTACCAAATCTGTAGATGAGGTCGCTCAATTTATTGCTGAGAAAAAATTACATCTCACCTGGATACTAGAAACCCACGCGCATGCAGACCACCTGACTGCTGCCCCTTACTTGCAAAGTAAGCTAGGTGGCAAGATTGTCATTGGGGATCACATTACTAATGTGCAAAAAGTTTTTAAGGGTGTCTTTAATTTAGATGAGCGCTTTGCAGTCGATGGTTCGCAATTTGATCGCTTACTTAAAGATGGTGACTCACTGGCTTTTGGAGATCTATCTTTAAAGGCAATATATGTTCCTGGTCATACACCCGCCTGTATGGCTTATGAGATTGGTGATGCCTTATTTGTAGGGGATACGCTTTTTATGCCAGATGTTGGTACGGCACGTTGTGACTTTCCTGGCGGCGATGCTAAGACTTTATATCACTCGATCCAGAAAATCTTATCCTACCCTAACGAAACCAAGCTGTATATGTGCCATGATTACCCGCCAAGTGATCGACCTGTAGCCCATTTGACTACTGTGGGCGAGCAAAAGCAAAGCAATATTCATGTGCATGATGGCATTACAGAGGATACATTTGTACAGATGCGCAGTAAGCGAGATGCTACTTTAGAGATGCCGCATTTAATCTTGCCTTCAATTCAGATCAATATTCGTGCGGGGCATTTCCCTGAGCCCGAGGCGAATGGGAAGTCCTACCTCAAAATTCCACTCAATACTCTCTAATATGAATATGCCTATTTCAAAAGCTGAGCTCAAAAAAATGCAGGCCTCTGCAGATGATGCTTGCAAACTCATGAAGGTTCTTTCTAACCGAGATCGTATGATGCTCTTATGTGAGATTGGCCAGGGTGAAAAATGTGTTGGTGAGCTTGAAGCCGCATTAGATCTTCATCAACCAACTCTCTCGCAACAGTTAACAGTATTGCGAAAAGAAAGGCTAGTAAAGACACGTAGAGAAGGTAAGCAAATCTACTACTCGCTTGCTAGCCAAGTCGCTGTAGCGGTGATGAGCTTGCTATATAAGCACTATTGCAAGAAGTAATGTTAGTTTTAACGTGACACAATTTATTATGAAATGCAGCGTTGGCGCCTTAAATCCAATTGGTATATTCTAAAAGCATCCCCCTTTTATCTCTTCTAAGCCTTTAGGAATTCCAAATGAACATGACTCATTACATGCAATTATTAGCAGACAATCAGCCCTGGAATTTAATGCTGTTTATGGCAATACCCATTGTGCTTGCTGAAACTTTGGCCATTACTGAGCTCTACATTTTATTTACCAGAAGATTCCACGGCTTTATTTGGGGCCTTAATCGTTTTTCTGGTGCGGCTGTTGGTGTTTACTTTATTGGCGTCATTGCCTATTTAATGACTACGGCAGTTGTTCCGATTACGCAGGCTGGTGAATGGAGAACCGTAATCGATGTAATAGCAGTTGGATCCTATTTGATTGGCGGATTGCCTTTGATTTGGATTGCATTTCAAGAATTTGGCCTAGTAAATAAAGGCTTAAATCAAGAAGGCAAACTAAAGGCCCATGCAATCTGTGTGGCACTATTTTTAGTGTTTGGTCACGTAGCAATGATTACTGGTATGTTGGATCCTGGTTTGCTGGGTTATCAAGGTACTGCGCATGCGGGTGATGGTGCAATGCCTGCTGCTCATGGACACCAGTAGACTGTAGTAGTTTTGCTGTAAGGGCCCTCAATGAGCTAAGCCCTATAAGGCTATGCAATAAGAAAATAGCAAAGAACATAAGTCCCAACACCCAATGGGTGATCACAACACCTTCTCGAATTTCTGCGGGTCCGTAGTACAGTAAGGCGCCAGTAGTTAATAGAATAGCTAAAAAGCTTAACTGGCTAAAGCCACTCAGCCACTTCTTTTTAGATTTAAGGCCAGCCTTTAAATGAAAGGGCAGAACTGAGCCTAGAGCGAGAGTAGCAAGCACCGCAAAGATTCCATGGGCAGCTAATACATTGTGATTTCCAAAAGTTGATCTTTGAATCTGAAATTCATGGCCGATTAGATATAAGCTTCCACTGATACAGCAGGTAAGCATGCCGCCAATCACAAATGATCTTTGCCAAGCAGGCATTTTTCCTAAACGACTCATGCGGCAATTCGAATAGCTTGAGCAGAGAAATGATTTAAGCAAGGGTGATCATGTTCATTCGAGATCGCAAGCACCTTGGTAAGAGCATCTGCATAAACGCATTCATTTGCCAGAATAGAATAGGAGTCTGAGAAATTAATGTGCGCTTCAGATTCATCTTGCGCAAAGGGATTGATGATGTGGCTTTGCTGCTGATCTCGATTAGTAAAGTAGAGGCCACTAGTTGCAATGGCTCCGTTTTGCAATGAGCCAATGTCGATTAGCTCTTTTGGCGCAATTGGGTTACGAATTTGTATTGATCTTGGAGATTGTCCAAACACCCGAAGATCGCCCCCTGCGTTGACGCAGCCAGATTCGATTCCATCTGCCATCAAGCTCTCTACGGCTTTATCCACTGCAAAGCCTTTGGCAATTCCCCCAAGATCGAGGCAGAGGGGCTTTGGGGAGGTAATCAGCTCTGAGTCTAGAAAATGAACATCTTCAATTCCGCCTAGTTGGTATTTGGATAAATTAGTGTGACGTGGTAATAGACCTGCGCTTACCAGCCGATGACCAACACCACAATTAAATAAACCATTGGACTGTTTATGGACCTCTTGAGCAATTCTCAGAACTTGTGCGGTCCACGGATGAATCTTGAGTGGCACTTGATGTGCCCAGCGATTGATTTGACTCAGCTCACTTAAAGAGTAATGAAAACCCATCAGGTCTTGAACCTGCTTTACTGCAGTAAATGCTTTATCAACGGCTTGACTATCATCTTGATCAGTAGAGATTTCAACAAATGTTCCCAAAAGGGCCTGGCAGCGCATCATCATTTTGCTTTTAATGCTAAGTCATACAGAGTTAGCACTCGTTTCACGCCATCGGTCAGGTGTTTGCAAGAAAGGGTTGCGCCCCCAATATTCTGAATATCTTGATTGAGTTTGATGGGATCTTTTACAGTCTTGCCGGCAAATTGCTTTCGCCAGTGTGCATCCGCTACCTCATAGCCATAAGATTCAACGTATTCCAAAATCTCGATGCCTAAAACACTGCCGTTGGGAGTAATCCCAACGGCATAGGTAATCATTTCATGTTTACCTACTACCTCATCAATGATCAGCCAGCTTCCATCGGCGGCCTTCCAGATTCGATCCCCTTGAAAGGGATGGCGAATGCTCGATGCCACCCGCATTCTTTCTTGGAGGTCATCGGTAATGATGATGGGTGCTTTTGTGAGCTCCTTATTAGGAAGCAGAATTTTTTGAGCTTGCTCGGCGCTCACATAAATTTTTGCCTGGGCAATGATGGGCGCACTGATCATTGCTAGGCCGACGATCGCAAAGGGGTTGGGTTTCCAGTTCATCAGTCTCTTGATCTTTAGTTCAGCGGAAAGCCAACTTTGACAATAAATTCATTTACGGTATGGCTGTCCCATACTCGAGCGTTAGAGCATTCCGCTTCGCCACCACCCATGCAGTTACCGCCAGCAAGTTGATAGCGCCAGGCACCAGTTACCCACCAGTCTTTGGCAGCGTAATGCATGTTGGGACCAACAAAGGTAGCCCGTTGTACTTGGTTACGTAGATTAAGTTCTGAGTAATCGTTATGAAAGCGAGCTTCTACTCCTGCTGACCACTTCGGAGCAAAGCGATAACTTGCGCCTACTAAAAAATCGAGCATAGATTCAGGGACATTGCCATTACCGATAAATTTCAAGCGCTCGTTTGCTACTACAACATTACCAGCCAGTATTAAACGATCATCAATGAAATTGGACTGCAATAAAAGTCTAGCAGCGAGCTCATCTTTATTTTTACCCCAGGTAGGTTCTAAATAGAATCCAACTCCCACAGGCGATGTCACTGGATTAGTGAGTCGATAAATAGCTTCAAGTGAAACACCTTCAATACCACTTTTTCTGTATGCGTTAGCAGGATCATGCGATGAGGGGACTGCATAGCCACCAGTACAAGTGGGTTCGTCCCCGCACGCTTCAGGATTGGTGTAGTTTTGGTTGGCATTGGTGTAATACGAATTGATATAGCCTGCGACCTGCAAATCATTTGTCAACCCATACTCCAATTCTGATCTGGCAGTCCAGGCTTCATAAGTTCCTGCTGCCTGCTGTTGATTGAGCTGAAGGCGTTGTTCAAATTCCAGCTTGCCTTTGGGCTGGAGATCAAGCGTATAGATCCAGCCAAATACTCCTTCGCCTGCATGGGCAAAAGAAAAATGTAGGGCGGTTGCGAGGATGAAGCTAAAGGCAATCAGTCTTTTGATGGTGATTTTCATAGTGATATTTCGGTAGTGGTTGAAAAAGTCTTAATGAGAATGATTCTCAATATATCACTAAATGAGAATGATTCTCAAATATAAAAAAGACTGAGCCCTGGTAAATGGCGTTATTTGTGGGGTTTATCGTCTTTGCTTGTAAGATTTCAGTTCAATGAATGCAGAAGATCTAGAGAAGCTTGTCTTAATGAAAATGCCGTATGGCAAGTACGCTGGGCGCGCCATAGCAGAGCTGCCAGGCAATTATTTAGCCTGGTTTGCGAGAGAGGGATTTCCTAAGGGGGATTTGGGTCAGCTACTGGAGCTGATGCACACGCTAGATCACAATGGCTTGCGTGCGCTTTTGGCACCTATTCAGCGGGCACACGGGTTGAAAGCTAGACAGTCATTGCTTTGAGCGATCCGATTTCAGCGGTAGATGAAAATCAATTCCTGTTTTCTGAACGATCTCTTGATAAGAGATGGGCGGTGTCATTTGGGCTTCGTTGGTATTTTCAATCCAATAGGCCCATGCTAAGTTCTTAGCGGGGTCGTATACCAATTTATATAAATGACTTGGGATGGTGACGCGACTACTGCCAATACTCCCACTATTACCAGTTGAGCCGGTATATACAAAAACATCACCAGCCACTCTTTTGACATAGAGTCGAGTCGGCTCCTCCACATTCTTGGCCCAAATACCCTGATTATTTTGTCTGGCCTGAGGCATCATGTTTGCTAATGAGAAGGACTGGGCCATTGACCGCTCATTCGTCATGTCTCCCGCTGGAGCATTATGGCCACGGTCATAGCCGCTGCCACGGTAGTCTGAGAGCAGTGAGCGCTCTGCTAATGGCAGCCTAGCCTCCTCATAAAACTGATTACTTCTTTTAGGGTGAGGAGCTAATAGCTGCTCTCGACTCAGCTTCTCAACTGTATAGATAGGCTTCTTATCTCTAGGTGAGTAATAAATAGCAAAGCTATCAAAACAGAGATCTCGCCCCGCTTCTTGGGTGCTGGGGATTTGCTGCTGGGGAAACAGATCCTTGCATTCCTCAAATAAGGCAAAGGCGCTAAAGGGGCTAAGTAGACCTAGAAGGACGGTAAGGGCAAGAAGCTTACGTGGAGTTTTCATAGGATGTCAGTGTAGGGGGAGCAAGGAAGCTCCTCCTTCTTTTTTAATCCAGGCTAGCTGTGGAGCTAATCAGAATGGAGTCCCAAGAGAGCGGTTTTCTATGGGTAAAGGCGACTTCTACCCTAAGAGACGCCTCGAAAATAATGCCTCGCAGCAATCCGGGATGGCTACTACCAGTAGAAATAAGTCTGCCTTCAAGCACTAGATGTATGGTTTTTGGAGGAGATTTTTAGTGACAAATCGTAAAAAAGTCAGAATTTACTCATTTTTTTACAGTATGAAATTAGTGCACCCTAACTTTTATAAGTTATTGATTTAAATAGATTAAATATCAATATTAGAAGTCATATACGGGAGATCCCGTATTTTGAGATCAATAAGTTATTGAAATAACCTTTGTTATGCTTGACTTGATATAAGAACCTTTTTAGGATGACCCATGTTTTTTAGATATTGCGTTGCAACATAAACTGGTTGCTCAGTTTAAGAGGTGGCGCAAACAAATAGATGAGTAAATGCTTAACGAACAATTTGAGTAATTCGCAAGATCAGCAGTCAGCAACTATGGCGGCTAAAGATCTACTAGCGCATGCTATGACTCCGGTTTACCGAGTCATCAATGGCGTACTCGTTGTGGCTGTATTTATGGTGGTGGGTCTTTGGCTTTCTGGTGGCGGTACAAATGCGGGAGCCTTTGATTTAGCCCGAATCTTAGTTCCAGATGAAGCACGTCATATTGTTTGGAGTAATGGCTTTGGCATGCTTGAGCAATATAAGGCTGCAAACGACAGCCCCACCCACATGGCTGATTCTGAAATTGCCGCTGTGATCTATGGCAGCAAACTAAATCCAACCCATACTGGCTTGAATAGTGCAAAGCAGCACACAGTTGCTTTGTTGATGCCATCAGTTGGCCAGATCCAGGTTAAATCGATTTCCCATTTAGCTGATCGTATTCCAACCTCCAAGATTGATCCCCAAGCACTAGATAGTAATTTAATGGGCTCGATTCAGAATCAACGTGCGGTTGCTGATTTCTTTGAGAAGAAATACAAGCTTGATCGCGCCAAGATTGAAGAGTATGTATCCAACACTATTTTGGTTGCAAAAGAAGTCAATATTGATCCAGTACTTTTATTGGCTGTGATTTCAGTTGAGTCAAACTTCAACCCAAACACCAAGAGTCATGCGGGCGCCGAAGGCCTCATGCAAGTCATGACTTCAGTACATAAAGATAAATATGAGTTGTATGGTGGCACGACTGAAGCTGTTAAACCTGAAGTGAATATTCGGGTGGGCGCCTATATTTTGAAGTACCTGATTGCCACCGCAGGCTCATTGCGTAACGGTTTGAAGTACTACGTGGGCGCTGCCAATGCGGAGAATGATGGTGGTTATGCCGACAAGGTGATAGCAGAAAGAAATCGTTTGATTAGTCTTTGCCAGACTGGATCTACCAATCGTGTGACCTTAAGTGGTAAAGATTTACGCTCTTGATTTAATTAGCATCTCCATTGACGAATAAATAAAAAGACCACCCTAGGGTGGTCTTTTGACATTCCGCTAAATAGAATAGATGTGGTATTACTTAATTGACGCCATGCAATTCAACGTCAAATACTAAAGTGGCATTTGGTGGAATTACGCCACCTGCACCACGGGGACCGTAGCCCATATCAGAAGGAATAATCAGTGTACGTTTGCCACCAATCTTCATGCCAGCAACGCCTTCATCCCAACCCTTAATGACATGACCAGCACCCAATGGGAAGCTAAATAATTGGCCACGATCTAATGAACTATCAAATTTCTGACCTTTATGATCAGCTGCTTTCTCATCAAAGAGCCAGCCCGTGTAATGCACATCAACGTGATTGCCAGCTACTGCTTCTTTGCCCTCGCCTACGACGGTATCGATTTTTTTAAGTTCACTCATGATTTTTTCCTATTTCACACAAATTGACTGGCTAGTATATTCTGAGCCTTATTAATTCTGATGGAGAGCCTCATTTGGCTCCATTACATGACAAATTATTGGCCCAATTCCGCATACAACACCCTCTCAGTTAGTCCAGATCATCAGCTTTTGGTGACTGATGACTTTTTACGAACCTACTTACATAGGCCTGAGTTGAGCTTAGTTCCAGAATCTTGTGCGATCGAGCAATCCCTCCACCAGCGTTTGATGCAAAACCCCCGTGCCGATATTGCCGATCATGAAATCGCTACTATGGCCGATGAGGATATCCAAGAAAACTACCGGGTCTGGTTGCGCTATCGAGCACGCCTATTAGCTGCAAGCTCTCTAGAGAGTTTTTATATGAGCTTATTCAAGGGAGAGGGCGTTGATGTGCCGCCTTTATTTGTTGCCCAATTGGCCCAGATCTTTGTAAGACATATCTTGGGAGACCAAGCTCAGCCCTTAGAGGCGCGCATGGGTGAATTGTTTTTTAGAACCCAAATGATTACCGTGCTCGAAGACGCCATTGTGATGGGCGCTGATGAGGATACAGTTTCCCGTAACGCCCAAGCTGGTGACACTGGGAACATTATGGATTTACTCAAAGGTAAATCCATGACGATGAGGTCGGCTGATTTAGATGTCTTGCATGAAGAAAACGCTACTGAGTACTGGACTCGAAATGAGGATTTTGATTTCGCAGTACAGCTGAACTTTGGACATGAGCCTATCAATCACTTTTGCCGTGTGCTGGAAAAATGGATAGAACATTTTCTGGGGGTTAAGGTACGTATTGCTCCCATGCAGCAAATTAGTGATCCAAAGTGGTCATGGCATGTTGGCTTAGATGCGGTAGCGACCGAGATTCTGAATAAGCTTTACAACAAAGAGTCTGTTGAGGCTGATGAGTTAGAGAAAGTGATTTGTCTGTTTCGTCTTGATTTTATTGATGAGGCAGCACTAGCAAAAGCGCAGGCTGGTAAGCCAGTCTATATGGCGATCGCCATGAACGACCAAAAGCAACTCAAACTCAAACCCCAAAATCTCTTATTTAATTTACCGCTCGCAAAAACTTCTTAAGCTGACAACCCTTTTCTCTGTTTTTTATTCTGAAAGGCTAGCCATAATAAGGCTGCTGCAGTCACCACGACAGGTAATAGTGATCCCAGGTTGAGGAAATTCCAGCCCTGTGAGGTAACCAGAGCCCCGGATCCAAATGAGGTGAAGGCCATCGTTCCGAAGACAAAGAAGTTAATGGCCGCTTGGGCTTTGTCTCGCTCATTAGGTTTA
>CANFRA010000022.1 GCA_947449305.1 Burkholderiaceae bacterium | reverse complement strand
GCTTTGTTAAAAGCAAAAATGGACAATCAGGGTTAAAGCAATATCGCCGCTTTCCACTAGGAAGGCGGCGATCTTTTTTGATAGATCATGACAGATCAAGAGCAACAAGCCATTACTCGCTCCGAACTCGTGGAGAGCCTTGCGGAACAATTTCCGCAGCTTTTGCCTAGGGATGTGGAGTTAGCAGTAAAAACTTTGCTGGACACAATGACTCATGCTTTGGCTGAGGGTAAGCGTATTGAGTTGCGCGGCGTAGGAAGTTTTGTACTTCATCATCGTCCTGCGCGCACCGGTCGCAATCCCAAGTCTGGCGACAAGGTATTGATTCCGGAAAAACGCGTTCCGCATTTCAAGCCTGGTAAAGAGTTGCGTGAGAGAGTGGATTACAAGCCACTGAAACAGGCGGGCCCCAAAGAGGGTTCCGGTGCCTAATATTCAGGCTCATCCTCAGTGGTCCATCAGGACCATTTTTTTATTTAATTTCTGTACGCCATGATTCAGATTGCGACATCTTGGCTATTGCTTCTTCCGGTCATGTTTGGGATTGGCTGGCTGGCATCGCGCTGGGATCTGCGTCTTGAAAATCGAATGGATGAGCTTGAGCGCATACGTCAACAGCGTTCAACCTTTAAAGGCTTAAGTCTTTTATTGGATGAGCAGCCTGATCAGGCAATTGAGACACTCGTTAAAATTGCGCAATTAGATCCAGAGACTATCGAGTTACATTTTTCATTAGGTAATTTATTCCGTCGTCGCGGTGAAACTGAACGTGCTATTAAAGTTCATCAGCACCTCGCTAATCGAGATGACTTAAGCCCACGCGACCGCGATCATGCTGCTTATGAATTAGGACGTGACTTTCTGCGTGCTGGTCTATTGGACCGCGCTGAAGCCTCACTCAATCGTGTAGGTGAAGGCAAGTTCGCGGTGCCAGCAAAAGAAAGTTTGCTCGAAATGTATCAAGTTGAGCGAGATTGGAAAAAAGCTATCATCGCTGCGCATGAGCTTGCGACATTGCAAGGAAAATCCCATCAAACTGAGATTGCACAGTTTCATTGTGAGCTAGGGCAGGATGCTTTGCGTCGCAAAGATCTGATTGAGGCTGAAGAGTCGATTCAACGGGCCCTAAATGCTGTTCCGAATCATGCGCGTGCTGTAATTTTGCAGGGCGATTATTTTATGGCGACAGAGCGTCCAGCCCAAGCTATTGAGGCATGGAGCATTATTGCCAACTCGCATCCAGCTTATATGCATTTATTGGCTGATCGCTGGATGTTAGCGCATGCTGAACTAGGAAAAACTGACGAGGGCCTAGATCGTTTATGTGGGCTATTAAAAACGCAAGCATCAGGCGAGCTTTTGGATATCACTCATAAGCACCTGATGAGCATTCGGGGACCTCAAGCCGCAAATGTAATGTTGTCTGATGTTATCCAACATTCCCCAAGCTTAAGTGCCTTGTCAAAACTGGCTGAAACACGTTTAGCGATTGAAGCGAATGGCGCACATCCGGACAGGGTGATTGAGCTACAGTCAATCTTAAATATTTTGCGTCAACGCACTACCAGTTTGGCTAGATATACTTGCGGTAATTGTGGTTTCAGGGCGCGTCGATTCTATTGGCAATGTCCTGGCTGTAATCATTGGGAGGCATACTCTCCAAGACGAGCTGAAGGCGCCGCTCCTAGCGGCCCGTCAATGTAAAGAAGAGTGGAGATCAGTTGAAAGTCACTATCATCGGTAGCGGTTACGTAGGTTTGGTTACTGGCGCTTGCCTTGCCGAGCAAGGCAATAATGTTTTTTGTCTAGATTTGGACCCTAAAAAAATTGAGATTCTCAATTCTGGCGGCGTCCCGATTTATGAGCCTGGCTTAAAAGAGATGATTGAACGTAATCGCACTGCTGGAAGATTACAGTTCTCAACTGACATCGCTGCATCAGTTTCTCATGGCGATATTCAATTTATTGCGGTAGGTACACCTCCTGATGAAGATGGTTCTGCTGATTTGCAATATGTAGTTGCTGCAGCGCGTAACATTGGCCGTCATGCAACTACACCTAAGGTGATTGTTGATAAATCTACTGTACCAGTAGGTACAGCAGATAAAGTATTCATAGCCATTAGAGAAGAATTAGAAAAAAGAGGCCAGCCAGCCGACTTATGTTCAGTGGTTTCTAATCCAGAGTTTTTAAAGGAAGGTGCCGCAGTCGAAGACTTCATGCGCCCAGACCGCATTGTGATTGGTACTGAAAATACGCCAGCAGGATTGAGAGCTAAAGAGCAAATGCGTAAGCTCTATGCGCCGTTTAACCGCCACCATGAACGAACCTATTACATGGATGTAAAGAGCGCTGAGCTCACAAAGTATGCAGCGAACGCCATGTTAGCTACACGCATCTCTTTTATGAACGAGTTGGCAAACTTGGCAGATTTAGTTGGTGCTGATATTGAAGCAGTGCGACAAGGCATTGGTTCAGACTCTCGTATTGGCTATGGTTTCTTATACTCAGGAACTGGTTATGGCGGATCTTGTTTTCCTAAGGATGTTTCTGCGCTTTCTAAGACTGCTAAAGAGCATGGCAGAGATTTAAAGATCTTAGATGCTGTTGAAGCAGTCAACGAGCTGCAGAAATATATTCTGATTGAGAAGATTGAAAAGCGCTTTGGTAAAGACCTCAAGGGTATGAAGTTTGCTCTGTGGGGTTTAGCATTTAAGCCGAATACCAATGATATGCGTGAGGCCCCTAGTCGTGTCATCATTTCAGAATTAGTAAAACGCGGTGCTTCAGTTGTTGCCCATGATCCAGTGGCAATGTCAGAAGCAAAGCATTGCCTAGAGTTGGACTTCAAGGACAATCCTGCAGGCCTTCAAAAGGTATCTATGGTCGAGAGCCCAATGGCAGCCTTGGATGCTTGCGATGCCCTAGTAATTGCGACTGAGTGGAAAGCCTTCCGTAGTCCAGATTTTGATCAAGTGATGCAAAAACTGACCCGCCCCATCATTTTTGATGGCCGTAACCTATATGAGCCAAGTGCTATGCAGGAATTAGGTATTGAGTACTACGGCATTGGGCGACATAATTAAGTCATTACAAAAATAATCCTATGGAAAAAGCAAATCGAGATCAGTTTTCTAAAGCACGCCTACTAGTGGTTGGTGATGTCATGCTCGATCGCTACTGGTTTGGCGATACCAATCGTATTTCTCCTGAAGCGCCAGTGCCAGTGGTGCAGGTTGGTAAGATTGATGAACGCTTGGGTGGCGCAGCTAACGTTGCTCGTAACGTAGCAGCACTAGGTGCCCAAACAGCCATTCTGGGTATTGTTGGAAATGATGAGTCTGGTAAGCGTGTAGTGGAGTTACTCAAGTCAGGCGGCGTTGATAGCCAGCTCGAGATTGATGCAAATGTGCCAACGATTGTAAAGTTGCGCGTGATTGCGCGTCAGCAACAATTAATTCGCCTTGACTTTGAAGAGACGCCGAGCGAAAAAGCACTAGCCCATAAGTTAGAGCGTTTTGAAAAATTGATTGGCACTGCTGATGTCGTGATTTTGTCTGATTACGGCAAAGGTGCCTTAGGTCAGGTAGCTCACATGATTGAGCAGGCCAGAGCGCAGAACAAAGTTATCTTAGTTGATCCTAAGGGTGAGGATTATGAAAAGTACCGTGGTGCCACCGTCTTAACCCCAAACCGAAGTGAATTGCGTCAGGTAGTTGGGAAGTGGACTAGCGAAGAGGACCTCACTAATAAAGCGCAAGCCCTCAGAAAGTCACTAAATTTACAGGCACTACTTTTAACCCGCTCAGAAGAGGGTATGAGTTTGTATACCGAAGCGGGTGTCAGCCACGTCAAGGCGCAGGCCCGTGAGGTGTTTGATGTTTCTGGTGCTGGCGATACCGTGATTGCAACTTTAGCGGTTGCCTTAGCTGCGAAGTGGCCCTTAGAAAAAGCGATGGCCTTGGCAAATCGTGCGGGCAGCATTGTAGTTGGCAAGCTTGGAACTGCAACTGTTACTTCAGAGGAACTACAGTGACTATTATCGTAACTGGTGCTGCTGGCTTTATCGGTGCAAATATTGTGCAAGCGCTTAATGCGCGTGGCGAGAAAAATATCATCGCTGTAGATGATCTACGTCCTGCAGATAAATATCGTAATCTTGCTGACCTAGACATCATCGATTATCTTGATAAAGATGAATTTCTAGAAGCATTTAGAAGTGGTCGTTTTGGTAAAGTAAAAGCAGTATTCCATGAGGGTGCGTGTTCTGACACCATGGAAACCGATGGTATTTTCATGATGGCAAATAACTATCGCTACACCATGGACTTGCTTGATATCTGCACAGCCCAAAAAGTGCAACTACTCTATGCATCTTCTGCGGCAACTTACGGTGGCTCAGATGTATTTATAGAGAGTCGCGAGCATGAGAAGCCTCTAAACATTTACGGCTACTCTAAGTTCTTATTTGACCAAGTGATGCGCAAGCGCTTTGCAGAAAAAGCGAATACTGCTCAGGTAGTGGGTTTTCGCTATTTCAATGTCTATGGCCCACGTGAATCACACAAAGGTCGTATGGCATCGGTAGCCTTTCATCAGTATCACCAGTACAAGGCGAATGGCCATGTCAAACTATTTGGTGAGTATGGTGGCTATGGCCCAGGTGAGCAAAGTCGTGACTTTGTTTCTGTGGAGGATGTAGTCAAAGTAAATCTCTATTTTTTGGATCATCCAGAAATCAGCGGTATCTTTAATTTAGGTAGTGGTCGTGCACAACCATTTAATGATGTTGCGCACGCAGTAGCAAATGCTATGCGTAAGTTGGATAAAGCAAAGCCAGCGACTCTACAAGAATTAGTAAAAGAAAAAGCGATTGAGTACATTCCATTTCCGGATGCGCTCAGAGGTAAATATCAGTGCTTTACTCAAGCAGATCTGACAAAACTGCGTGCCGCTGGCTATACAGAAGCCTTCCTAGATGTTGAGCAGGGTGTAGGCCGCTATATTGAGTGGCTAGAAGCCAATTCAGGATTCTTAGCTAATCCCCTTTAGGCTATAAAAGCATCGTTTACAGGTGCTAATTCGCAGGGGGCTAGGGCTTTTATCAAGCCCTCCTAAGCTAGTTTTGAGCTAATATATCCTTATAAATTCTAGGGGATTTCTATGCGCAAGAACTCAATCATTGCCACATTCATGCTGTGTTGCAGCGTTGCGCTCTTTTCAACACAATCATTTGCAGCGCAGAGTAAAGATGATGCTGATGTAGAAAATATTAAAGCACCGCCAAGGGATGTAAAGGATATTTTGCAGATCCTCAGTCAAACTCGTCAGGATCAGGCCCTTATAGACAAAGCGAAAAAGACGCTTGCAAAATCCCCTCCATCGACAAGTGACACTAGCACCCTTAATCACTACTACTATCAGCGCGCTGTTGCAGAAAATGCATTAGAAAACAGTAAAGAAGCTTTAGAAAACTTTAAAAAAGCTGCGATTGATTACCCTAGTTCCGACATAGCAATGCAACTAGATGAAAGAATGCAGTATGCCCAGCAAGAGCAACATAGGGGTAACTTAGTACTTGCCAAAAAATTAGTAGAAGATACAAGGGCAATGATTCCCAATAGTCTGAGTGGATGGAAGATAAGCTCTGGGCAAACTATGGTCGCTATCTGTTTGCAAATGGGAGATTTTGATTGTGCAAATAAAGCGCTTGCTACCCTTGAAGCAGATTACTCTAATCTCATGAGCGTAGCCAGGAATCCGAATTTTATCTACAGGACGAACTGGCAGTTGGGTTATGAGCGGGCTCGTGGCAGAGTTTTTATGTCGGAAGGTAAATTTGTTGAGGCTGAGAGGAGTTTTAGAACTGCTCTAGGTTTAAATAAAACAATTCTTGAGAATGTCAAAGATAGCAATAAGGACGCATTAGATAATGATGTTAGGGTGTTACAGGATATTTCTAGTACTCCAAGATACGCTTATGCTCAAAGGGCTGCTCTATATAACCAGTTGGCAAATGCTTTTTTAGGTCAGCGACGCTTGATGGATGCTGAATATTGGGCAAGAGAGTCAGTTGTATTGGCGATTAATCGTGAGGGGGTTAATTCTGCAGGCACCTGTTTTGCACTATTAACACTATCAAAAATTATTAGCGAACAAGGACGTCAGGCTGAGGCTGTGTTGTTATCTCAGGCAGCTCTCAAGGTGGCTCAGCAATCGACGAATTATTCTGCGTCTCCCTTGATTGCTACATCAAGGAAAGTTTTGGCGACATCTCTAGCCGCGGATGGTAAGTACGCCCAAGCAGATAAAGTCTTTAGTGAGATGGTTGAAGGTCTTAAGGCCGACCCTGAGATTGCCGCGCGCTATCAATCTGGCGATTTAGATTGGGCGATTGCATTAATTAAAACAGGCAAGGCACCACAGGCTGTGAAAATGACTGCAGATATGTTGTCTAAGGCCGACGCTCGAATGGAAAAGGGCTCCCCCCGATTGGCAACGATCAGAGCATTTAATGCCTCTGCACTCCAAGTGTCTGGGCAAGGATCTCAGGCACTAGCAGAGTTTAAGCAATCTATTCCGATATTGATTGACCAAGCGCGCAATGATTCAGAAAATGGCTCTTCAACAATACGTCAAACACAAAGAATGACATTTGTTTTAGAGGAGTATTTAGCCTCACTCGCTCAACAAGCGAAATCTGATCCATCGGGTGCTACAGCTGCAGAAGCCTTCCAAATTGCCGATCTTGCTAGAGGTAGCGGGGTACAGCGCGCCCTAACATCAAGCGCAGCTCGTGCAACTATTGCTGATTCACAACTTGCTTCACTTGCACGTCGAGAGCAGGATTTACAGCAGCGTATTACCACCCTGTCGGAGCTCTTAACAGGATTACTCTCTGCCCCACCAGCACAACAGCTTCCTGCTGCACAAGCTAAGATTCGCGCTGACATTGCTTCCTTCAAATCTCAACGTGAGGATTTGAAAAAAGAGATTGAGCGCAAGTTCCCAGATTATGCGGAATTAGTGGAGCCTAAGCCTGCTTCAGTAGAGCGTACTCAAAAAGCCCTTAAGCCTGATGAAGTACTGATCTCTTGGTATTTTGGCGATAACGTAGGTTATGTTTGGGCCATTACTAAAGATAAGCCTGCGCAATTTGCACAGCTCTCAATTGGCCGTACGCAAATGGCCAAAGAAGTTGCTCAGTTACGTAAGGCTTTAGATCCTGGTGTTGCTACCATTGATGAGATTCCCGCGTTTGATGTGGCGCTTGCCAACCAACTCTATCAACAGGTACTCGCCCCAGTACAAAGTGCCTTTGCTGGTAAAAAAGTGATGCTCACTGTGCCCCATGCTGAGTTAGGCCAGCTGCCTTTATCACTGTTAGTAACCAAACCAACAGTGCAGCCTGCTAAAGGTGGCGCAACCCCGTTTATTGGATACAAGACTGTTCCTTGGTTAACGAGAGATATTGCTGTTGCTCAAGTGCCTTCAGTTACCGCACTGACTGCGCTGCGCTCCTTGCCCGCAGGTAATCCCAATCGCAAGAACTTTATTGGCTTTGGCGACCCTTACTTTAGTGCCCAGCAAGAGCAGCAAGCTGATAAACAGGTAAAGGCAACTCAGCTAGCAACCCGTGGAGTACCACTGAACTTACGTAGCGCCCCTAAAACCTCTGGTGTGAGTTCTGCTGAACTTGCTCTATTACCACGTCTACCAGATACCAGCCTTGAGTTAGAGGAAATTGGTAAAGCGATTGGCGCTAGCGCTGGCGATATCTTCTTGCATAAACAAGCTTCAGTAAAGCAAGTCATGGCGACAGACTTATCTAATCGCAAGGTAGTGATGTTCGCTACTCATGGTTTAGTCCCAGGAGAACTCAATGGTCTGACTCAACCAGCACTAGCACTATCGTCTCCTGATGTCACAGGTGATAAAGATGATGGCCTTTTAACTATGGATAAAGTTCTGACCTTAAAGTTGGATGCTGACTGGGTAGTACTCTCTGCTTGTAATACTGCAGCCGGAGAAGGCGCTGGCTCTGAAGCAGTCTCCGGTCTGGGTAGGGCCTTCTTCTTTGCTGGTGCAAAAGCGCTCTTGGTATCAAATTGGCCAGTAGATTCTGTGGCCTCTAGAACAATGATGACTGATCTCTTTAAAAATCAGCAAAAGGCTCAAGGTACTAGTAAGGCTGAGCTCCTCAGACAAGCCATGCTCAACCAAATCGACCAAGGTGGCATGAAAGAAGGCGCTAATATGAAGTACGCCTATGCCCACCCCTTGTTCTGGGCCCCCTTTGTAGTAGTGGGGGATTGATTTAAGATCTACTTATCTAACGTTTTAATAATTTGAGGTTTCTATGAAATTGAGTCATATATTACTTGCCGCGTCACTGCTTGCTTCTTCCCCGTGGTCTGTTGCTGCTGCTTTGATTAGTGCAAAAGAGGCAGCTTTGCCTCCGGCAGCAGGCGCTCTAGCCACCCGCGGCATCTCTCGTGGGCCAGCAATTAAGCTGGCCTCGCCAGAGGCGGATACCCCAGTAGCCGCACCTTTTGATTTCAAGGTCAACTTTGAGCCTCGTGGTGATGCCAAGATTGATCCAAGCTCTGTCAAAGTGGTTTATATGAAATCGCCTTTTGTAGATTTAACTCCCCGCTTAAAGAGCGCTATCTCTGCTAATGGCATTGATTTTGCAAAGGCAGATGTACCTCCCGGCACCCATACGATCCGTGTAACAGTTAAAGATACCGAGGGACGCGAAACGAATTCAGTATTGAATTTAGTAGTGAATAAATAATGAATTGTCCATATTGCCTATCTGAAGTTTCAGAAGAGGCTCACGTCTGCAAGACCTGCAGTCGCGACCTTTATCTTTTCAAGCCGATGATGGCCAAAATTGCCAGCCTAGAAGGGCAGTTGGCTGCAATGCCTAGCCAAGAAGTGAATGAACTTAGGATTACTGAACTTGAGTACTTGTTGGAGGAGCAAAATCAGCAACTCGGCAATAGGTCTTTGTACGCGTGGGTAAAAGATATTGCTCTTTATCTGATCGTGCCATTACTTTTACTTCTAGTAGCGCATTGGTTAATTGCTATTGTTTATGACACTAAGATGATTTATCTAAGAATCATCTCCATGGTTCTTCCGCTTCCCTTTGCATATTTCTTATTTAAGAGTCATGCACACAAGCTTTTTCCTTGGTTCATTGGCGTAGTCTTTCTGGCGATTGCTTCAGTGATTGGTATGAGCTGGATTACTAGTCTGGTCGATCATTCGCCTGTTTGGCCCCAGAACCTATTTGAATGGAGAGAAGTTCTCGAATATTCTGCAAGTATTGCCTTTAGTTTCTTAACGGGAATGTTGCTTGGTAGAGTTGCTAATGTAAATAAGGAAAGGCGTCGCCAAGAAGGCGTCATCAATGCACTGATCAAGGCAGCGTCAACTCACTCTGCAGACGGTGTATCTATTCGAGGTGTCTTTGGACTTATGAAAACCCTGCAAGAGCATGGGGGAACAGTTGTCGCCCTAGGAACAACTGCGGCATCTATCTATACAGGACTTAAGGGAATAGTTGGTAACTAGATTTTTATTAGCATTATGTTTATGTCAAGTCGCCCTGAGCGTTCAAGGACAGGTATTTGATGTTTCACATCAACAAGATGCTCCTACCCGGACACTTTTTGTTGGAGTGCAAAATCCTAAAGCCCTAGTTTTATTGTTTTCTGGGGGTGGCGGCATGCCTGTCATTTTTGATAATGGCACTATTAAAAGTAGACATACCTTCGTGCGTTCACTTGATCTATGGGCGCAATATGGAATAGATGCTGTCTTAGTCGATAGTCCCTATGACCTAGGAGATTTGAGAAGAGGTAATTTGCGAGGTCGTAAAGATCATCTCAGCAGGGTAAATGAGGTAGTCAACTTTTATAAGGCCAAATTGAATCTTCCTATTTGGATCTTTGGGCATAGTATGGGGTCCTCCACTGCTACTTACTATGTAAATGAATTAGACCCAACAGGGAAGCAAGTTGCTGGAATCATTGTTGCTGGAACTATCAATTCAGCAAGCCTCAATAATGACGTGACCATCCCGGTTTTAGGGATACATCACCGGTATGATGGTTGTGCTGGCACCCCAGTGGTAGCAAGTTCAAGAATTATTGAAGACCGGCCTAAAAACTACATTTCTAAATTAGAAATAATTGAAGGCGGCATCAGCGAAGGTGGTGTTTGTGAGTCCTTTGCCTATCACGGCTTTAATCAAACTGAGCCAGAATTTATCAAGCGTGCTGCACAATTCATTTTGAATCAGAAATAGAGCACCCAATCAGAATTTACTGATTAGTTTGTATCCCATGTAATTTGGTCAACAGCCTCCACTTCAATTCGTTGTAAGCGATCCACGTGCACTTTGTGTTCGTGGATTTTTTATTTACTACTGGAGAATTGATGAATAGATATTTAAATATTGGTATTGCAACAGATTTAATGAGATCTACTGCCTTTGCAGCATTATTAGCAGCTTCCTCTCTTGGACTTGCTGTCGCATCTCCCATCAATGTGAATACTGCTACTCAATCTGAATTAGAGAGCATTAAGGGGATTGGACCTTCTAAGGCCAAAACTATTATTGCCGAGCGTTTGGATGGGGGTCATTTTCAGGATGCCAATGATTTACAGAAACGCGTCCGAGGCATTGGTATGAGATCTGTGGAAAAGATGGTAGATAACGGTCTAACTATTGAGGCCCCCAGTTCCTTTCGGGAGCCCAATGGTAGGACTAAAAAAGAGGGCATCGCCTCTGGCAGACGCAATTCTCGTGCTCAAACTGGTAATCGCCATCAGCCGGAGCGTTCGGGAGCAGGCCGCAGAAATTAAGCCCTTCCGCGTGTAGGTTTGCTTACGGCTAAAATGACTTCATGAGCAAACCTTCTTACCTGACAATTTCGCAAACTGTAGGCAATACGCCCTTGGTGCAATTGCAACGGATTCCGGGTCTCGAGAACTCGACTCGCAATAATGTGATTTTGGGTAAGTTAGAAGGCAATAATCCAGCCGGGTCGGTGAAAGACCGACCTGCGCTGTCGATGATCATGCGCGCACAAGAGCGCGGTGAAATTAAACCTGGTGATACCCTAATTGAAGCAACGAGCGGCAATACTGGCATTGCTTTAGCTATGACAGCTGCTATGTTGGGCTACAAGATGGTATTGGTAATGCCAGAGAATCAAAGTATTGAGCGTCGTCAAAGTATGGCTGCCTATGGGGCTGAACTCATTTTGACTGCAGCTACTGGTGGCATGGAGTTTGCGCGAGACTACGCACTCCAGCTACAACGAGAAGGGCGCGGCAGATTGCTAGATCAATTTGCAAATCCTGATAATCCACGAGCACATATTGAAACTACTGGGCCAGAGATTTGGCGAGATACTGATGGGCAAATTACCCACTTTATTTCAGCAATGGGTACCACTGGAACGATTACTGGTGTCTCAACCTATCTCAAGTCTATGAATCCTGCCATTCAGATTATTGGTGCGCAGCCTGAAGAGGGTTCACAAATTCCAGGAATCCGTAAATGGGCTCCAGAGTATCTGCCGAAGATTTACCAGGGCGATAGAGTGGATCGTATTGAATATGTCACTCAAGCCGATGCAGAAGAGATGGCGCGTCGATTGGCAGCGCAGGAAGGTATCTTCTGCGGTATATCTGCTGGCGGCGCTTTGGTTGTAGCCTTGCGCATTGCGCGTCAAGTTGAAAATGCCACGATTGTTTTTATCGTTTGCGACCGTGGCGATCGCTACTTATCTACTGGCGTGTTTCCTGCCTAATTTGTTTTAGGCTTTTTCTTTGCGCTAGTTTTCTTTTGCTTAGATTTTTCGCTGGCGCTCTTGCTACTCGCCGTTTTACTCGTATTTTCTACCGGAACTACGCTTTGATTCTTATATCCCAAAGCCTCTGCAAACTCAGCAACGCTTTGGGCATAGAAGTAACTCCGGTTGTATTGCACGATCGTCAAAAAGTTATTTAAGCCAATAAAGTACTGGACTTGGTCTGAACCATCTTTGTCTGGGTAGGGCAGATCCACAATAAATGCTTTGCTGCTGGGCTCAACGCCACCACTTTGTAAATCACCTTGTTGCTTGGTCAAGATACCTTTTTCAATTAATTCTTGAACGGTATGTTTTAGCTGTGGCTGTCCATCGGCTAATTCTTTAGCGGCTGTTATGCCATCAGTTTGCACGGGAAAAGAAATCGGCATGCCAGGCTGCCAGCCATGTTTTTTCATGAAGTTGCCAACACTAGCAATGGCATCTTTTGGACTTTGCTTTAAATCGACCCTTCCATCGCCATCACCGTCGATTGCAAAGCTACGAATACTACTTGGCATGAATTGCGGCAAACCAATTGCACCCGCATAAGAGCTATTCTGGTTTAAGCAAGTACTAAAGCGAGTGCCATTGACGCCTTGCATACTGTTCTTTGCCGGTAGCTTGCCGCCTGCTTCTGTCCAGCATAAGAGGATGAGTTCTTTGAGTTGGTCTTTAAATAGTTGCTCACGGGCGGGTTTATTGGGCGTCTCGGGATAGCTAAAGGCTAGGGTAGATAGAACATCCTTGACTCGGAAATTACCGGTCTGGCGCCCATAGATGGTCTCAATGCCAATAATGGCAACAATGATCTCAGCAGGAACACCAGAATCTTGCTCAACTTGGCTCAAAAAGGCTCGGTTTTCTTCCCAAAAGGCTTTTCCAGCCTTTAGTCGGACCGGCTCAATAAAGCGTTTGCGGTAGACCAGCCAATTTTTCTTAAAAGTACCCGATGGGGGTAATACCAATTTGCGTATTGAGGGAATCGTTTTAGCATCTAGAAAGCCCGATTCTAGGCTTTGCAGAGGGATTTCCTGGTCTTGGGAAACTTGGCTGAGTAATTCATTGAGGTTTTGACTGACTCGCGCTTCTGTAGCTACATCATCAGCTTGGTTTACGATGGACTGGTCTGGCTTTGTTGGTGGCGTTGGCACACTTGCACAGGCAGTCAGAAGCAAGGCTAGTAGTAGGTAGGAGATGCGAAGATACATGCGCGCTGTGATGGGTTGTTGAGAAATAAACACGTTTACCAAGATTATAAAAATAAAAGTTTTGCTATGAAGGACTTAGAGTAATGACAACAGGATACATAACTCATCCAGACTTTCTGAAACATGAGATGGGAAGTCATCATCCAGAGTGCCCTGAACGAATTCAGGCGATCAATGATCAATTGATCCGCAGTGGTGTAGATCGCTTCCTTCATCATTTAGACGCCCCCCTGGCAACTGAAGATCAGCTGGAGTTAGTGCATAGTCCAGACCACGTTGCATTTGTCAGAGACCGCGCTCCAGAGAGCGGCTACTTTATGCTAGATGGTGACACCATTATGAACCCTCATACCTATAGGGCATCATTGCGTGCAGCAGGTGCTGCAATAGCGGGTGTTGATGCGGTGATGAAGGGTGAAGTGGATAACGTATTTTGTGCTGTCAGACCACCTGGACATCATGCCGAGCCAACCCGTTCTATGGGTTTTTGTGTGTTCGACAACGTTGCAGTTGCAGCCCGTTATGCGCAGGAAGCCTATGGTATTAAGCGCGTCGCCATTATTGATTTTGATGTACATCATGGCAATGGTACTGAGGCAGCATTCTTTAATGATCCTAGTGTGATGATGTGCAGCTTTTTCCAGCATCCTTTCTACCCATATAGTGGACTAGATGCCTCGGACAATATGGTCAATGTTCCCCTGCCTGCATCCACCCGTGGTGATGTGGTGCGTTCGATTGTGGAAGAGCGCTGGCTGCCAGCCTTACGCAATTTTGAGCCAGAGCTGATTATTATTTCTGCAGGATTTGATGCGCATCGTGAGGATGACTTAGGTCAAATGGGTTTAGTGGAGGATGATTATGTTTGGATCACTCAGCGCCTTAAAGAAATTGCGAAAGATTATGCACAGGGTCGAATAGTCAGCTGCTTAGAAGGGGGTTACAACCTCTCTGCTTTAGGACGCAGTGTAGTAGCTCACGTCAAGGCCTTAGCCGATATTTAAGTCGCTCTAATTGAATAAAAACCGTTATTGAAAGTACATGATGGCAAATATTTATGAACAAGGTTTGGATCGCAATTCAGCGAACTTTACCCCGATTACCCCACTGCTATTTTTAGAGCGTTCAGCAGCTATTTATCCTCATAAGACGGCCATCATTCACGGGAAGTTACGGCAAACTTGGCGGCAAACGGATGAGCGTTGCCGTCGTCTGGCTGGTGCTTTGCAAAAGCATGGCATTGGCCTAGGGGATACGGTTGCAGTGATGCTACCTAATACACCTCCTATGGTGGAAGCTCACTTTGGCATCCCGATGGCGGGTGCTGTATTGAATGCCTTGAATACTCGCTTAGATGCAGAGTCGATTGCTTTCATGCTCAATCACGGTGAAGCCAAAGTCGTGATCGTTGATCCTGAATTTTCAGCAGTGATGAAAAAGGCGCTTGAGATTGCTCAAAAAGAAAGTGGCCGGGATATTTTGGTCATCGATGTCGAAGAAAAAGAATTTGATGTAGCGGGTGAGAGGTTAGGAAAACTCACTTACGAACAATTGCTAGCGCAAGGAGATCCAAAGTTCGCTTGGCAAGTTCCTGCAGATGAGTGGCAAGCTATTTGCTTGAACTACACCTCGGGTACCACCGGCAATCCTAAGGGTGTGGTCTACCACCATCGTGGTGCAGCAATGAATGCAGTATCGAATGTACTAGATTGGGATATCAATAGACATCCGGTGTATTTGTGGACCTTGCCAATGTTTCATTGCAATGGCTGGTGTTTTCCTTGGACTATTGCAGCGCGTGCTGGCGTTAATGTTTGCATGCGTCGTGTGGATGCGCCGAATATTTTTGCTGCGATTAAAGAGCATGGAGTCACTCACTACTGCGCCGCACCGATTGTTCACAACCTTTTGGTCAATGCTCCAGACGAACTCAAGGTGGGTGTGCCTGCCGGGGTGAAGGGTCTTATTGCCGGAGCTGCACCGCCAGCTTCGATCATTGAGGGAATGGAAAAGTTGGGCTTTGATTTAACCCACGTATATGGTTTAACCGAGACTTATGGCCCAGCTGCAATTTGTGTGAGACAAGATGAGTGGGATGATTTGGATATTGGTGAGCGCGCTCGCTTGAATGCGCGTCAAGGTATGCGCTATCACCTGCAACAAGCCATTGATGTGATCAACCCAGAAACGATGCAGCCAGTTCCTGCCGATGGTGAAACGATGGGTGAGATTATGTTCAAAGGGAACATCACCATGAAGGGCTATCTGAAGAATGAGAAAGCTACTCAAGAAGCTTTTGAGGGAGGCTGGTTTCATTCGGGTGACTTAGCGGTGATGAACCCAGATGGCTACGTCAAGATTAAAGACCGCAGCAAAGACATCATCATCTCTGGCGGGGAAAATATTTCTTCTATTGAAGTAGAAGATGTTCTCTACCGTCACCCTGCAGTGATTGCAGCAGCAGTAGTTGCTAAACCTGATCCAAAGTGGGGCGAGACCCCATGCGCTTTCCTAGAAATTAAGCCTGGTGTTGAGGTCAGCCCAGCGGAGATCATTGCCCATTGCAAACAGCATTTGGCTGGATTTAAGGTGCCCAAGGCGATTGTATTTGGGGAGCTACCTAAGACCTCAACCGGAAAAATCCAGAAGTTTGAACTGCGCAAGCAGGCTGGATCTGCCACCGCTATTGATGTCTAGTTCTTCGGGCTTGGGGCGGATAAAATAAGTAGTTATGCAGATATTTGCAAATTTTTATCAATATTGAGAATTCCAAATGAAGATCTTAGTGGCAGTAAAACGAGTCGTTGATTACAACGTCAAAATTCGCGTGAAGTCTGATGGTTCTGGCGTAGATCTAGCCAACGTCAAGATGAGCATGAACCCCTTTGATGAAATCGCTGTTGAAGAGGCGGTACGCTTAAAAGAAGCCGGCATTGCAACTGAGGTTGTGGTGGTCAGTGCAGGCGTGACTCAGTGTCAGGAAACATTACGGACTGCTTTGGCGATTGGCGCTGATCGCGCCATCTTAGTAGAGTCTGATGCTGACTTGCAGCCACTCGCAGTTGCTAAGATTCTGAAGGCGCTCTCTGAAAAAGAATCCGCTCAAATCATCATTCTAGGTAAGCAAGCGATTGATGATGATAGCAATCAAACAGGCCAAATGCTGGCTAGCTTATTAGATATCCCACAAGCAACTTTTGCATCTAAAGTGGTCGTGGCTGATGGTAAGGCGACTGTGACGCGCGAAGTGGATGGTGGTTTAGAAACGATTGCTCTGACTTTGCCGGCAGTGATTACTACTGACTTGCGTTTGAATGAGCCGCGCTATGTCACTCTGCCCAATATCATGAAGGCCAAGAAAAAGACTATTGATATTGTGAAGCCTGAGGATCTGGGTGTAGATATTGCTCCGCGCCTTAAAACTCTGAAGGTTGAAGATCCGCCTAAACGTAGTGCTGGTGTCATGGTAGCTGATGTAGCAGCCTTGGTAGACAAACTCAAAAATGAAGCGAAGGTGATTTAAATGGCTACTCTAGTGATCGCTGAACACGATAATCAATCTTTAAAAGCAGCTACCTTAAATACTGTAGCAGCTGCATTGCAATGCTCTCCTGATGTGGATGTGCTAGTTGCTGGTAACCAGTCTGATGCGGCTGCGCAGGCTGCAGCTCAAATAGTGGGTGTCCGTAAGGTGATTCAAATTGATGCTCCTCATTTAGCTGATCAATTGGCTGAGCCTTTGGCTGCCCAGATTCTGTCGCTTGCAAATCACTACAGTCATATTTTGGCTCCAGCAACTGCTAACGGTAAGAATGTGTTGCCACGTGTCGCTGCTAAGTTAGATGTTGCCCAGCTATCTGATATCACCAAGGTTGTGAGTAGCGATACTTTTCAGCGCCCAATTTATGCTGGTAATGCGATTGCTACCGTGCAAACTGGCGATCCAATCAAAGTAATCACAGTACGCACTACAGGTTTTGATCCTGTGGCTGCAACTGGTGGCTCAGCAGCGATTGAAAAACAAGCCGCAGCAGAGAGTAAATCCTCATCATCTTTTGTGGGTCGTCAACTAACGAAGTCTGATCGTCCAGAATTGACTGCTGCCAAGATCATTGTTTCTGGTGGTCGCGGTTTAGGTTCTGGTGAGAAGTATCAGGAGCTCATTGCCCCGTTAGCTGACAAGCTAGGCGCCGCTTTAGGCGCTTCGCGTGCTGCGGTGGATGCAGGTTATGTGCCAAATGATTATCAAGTTGGCCAAACTGGCAAGATTGTTGCTCCAGATCTCTATATCGCGGTTGGTATTTCTGGGGCTATTCAGCACTTGGCAGGTATGAAGGATTCCAAGGTGATTGTTGCGATTAATAAAGATCCAGAAGCTCCCATCTTTGGTGTTGCTGATTACGGTTTAGTTGCTGATCTCAATACGGCGGTGCCAGAATTAACTAAAGCACTGAGCTAAGCGTGATTGCAAGGTTTGATTTAAATCAATAGGAGCGGCAATGCCATACGTAGCCCCAGTAAAAGACATGTTATTCGTCATGAATGAGTTAGCTGGGCTAGCCGATGTGGTTGCTTATCCTTCTTATGCACAAGCAGGTGCTGATGTCGATTTGGCGCCAGCAATTTTGGAAGAGTCCGCAAAGTTCAATCAAGACGTTGTTGCACCACTCAATTGGCCTGGTGATCAAAACCCAAGCTCCTGGAAAGATGGTGTAGTTACTACCACTCCTGGTTTTAAAGAAGCCTTTGAGCAATTTGCGGCTGCTGGCTGGCAGGGCGTAGTGCATCCAGCTGAATTTGGTGGCCAAGGATTGCCAAAGTTAATTGCTGCTGCATGTTTTGAAATGGTTCACTCAGCTAGCTTGTCTTTTGCTTTATGTCCCATGTTGACCGATGGTGCAATTGAGGCCTTATTAACTGCGGCTAGCCCAGAGATTCAAGCGCAATATGTCCCGCATATGATTTCTGGTGAGTGGACTGGCTCAATGTGCTTAACTGAGCCACAAGCGGGTTCTGATTTATCCATGGTCCGCTCTAAAGCTGTCCCTGAAGGTGATGGCACCTACAAAATATTTGGTACCAAGATCTATATCACCTATGGTGAGCACGATATGGCTAAGAATATTATCCATTTGGTGCTGGCAAGAACGCCTGATGCCCCAGAGGGGGTCAAAGGAATTTCATTATTCGTGGTACCCAAGTTTTTGGTGAAGGCTGATAGCTCTTTAGGAGAGCGCAATGACGTTCACTGTGTATCAATAGAGCATAAGCTGGGTATTAAGGCGAGCCCAACCGCAGTATTGCAGTTTGGCGATCACGGCGGTGCTATCGGCTACCTCGTTGGTGAAGAAAATCGCGGTCTTGAATACATGTTCGTGATGATGAATGCTGCTCGCTTTGCAGTGGGCATGCAGGGCATTGCAGTAGCTGAGCGTTCTTATCAAAAGGCAGTGCAATACGCTAAAGATCGTGTTCAAAGCCGAGATTTAGATGGCTCTGCTGGGCCAGTGGCGATTATTCATCAACCAGATGTCAAGCGCATGCTCATGACAATGCGTGCCTACACTGAAGCTTCTCGCGCATTGGCTTATTATGCTGCCGCTGCTAATGATGCTCAACATGCATCACCTGATGAGGCTGAGCGTAAATCAAGTCAAGCCGTTTATGAATTCTTGGTGCCAATTGTGAAGGGCTTCTCTACGGAGATGTCAATTGAGGTCGCTAGCTTAGGCATCCAGGTGCATGGCGGCATGGGCTTTATCGAGGAGACGGGTGCAGCTCAGCACTATCGCGATGCTCGCATCTTGACCATCTATGAGGGCACTACTGCCATTCAGGCAAATGATTTACTTGGTAGAAAAACGGTACGCGATGGTGGCGCCACTGCGAAAGTAATCTCACAAAAAATTGGCGAAACAGAAAAAGAGTTACTAGCGAGTAGTTCAGCAGATGCTCAGGCAGTGCTGAAGCAGTTGAAGATAGGGCGCGCCGCATTTGAAGATACTGTTGCTTATATTTTGGCAAATGCAAAGAGTGATACCAAAGCAGTGTATGCCGGTAGCTTTGCGTATTTACGACTATCTGGTTTGGTGTTGGGCGCCTGGCAAATGGCTCATAGCCTCTTAGCTGCAGAGCGTTTACGCGCTAGCGATCCTACTTTCTATCATGCCAAGATCACTACGGCACGTTTCTTTGCTGAGAATTTATTGCCGCAAGCTAGCGCTCTAGCAACTTCGATTATTGAAAGTGGCCACTCTACGAATGCATTAGAGGTAGAGCAGTTCTGAAGTTATTGGGATAGTTTTTTGGCTTCGTGAAGCTGAGAGATGAAGAATTGCTCAAAAGAGATGGCCAAAAAAGTCATCATGACTGCAGCACCCAACACGAGTGAGAAGATTACCGTCAGAATGACTGGCCAGCCAGAGCGGGTTCGACGATGTTCTTCGATGCCGGGGTTAAATTGCGCATCCCATTTCTCATCAGGACGAAGACCAAAGGCAATCGTCGTTAACCAGCTGGCTTCTATGGCAATAAAGCCAAAGGTAATGAGAATCCATCCGGGCGCTGAATGGAAGCTTGCGTTCTTTAAGATTGTCCAGCCAGCAATGCCACCAATCAGAGCAAATAATTGCGCCCAAGCCCAAAAAGATTTGAAGCCTTGCAAGTAAAAGCAGTTGAGTCCACTGCCTGGGAAAAAAAATCCGAGAGCGCAAAAAATCAGTTTGGAGTTTTTCATTAATCTTTTATCTTTTGATTGACTTGCTTATTTGTTGATATTGGGGCGCTGAGTAAAGCTTAAGACTTCTCGATCGGCTCCAATCATCAGCAATTGATCGCCATTACGAACAATACTGCGATAGTCGTTGAGCTCATACAAAAAGTCATTTTCTAATTCATTACGTTGTGGCGTGCATGCCATCTTGGTGCTCACAATTTTCGTGATGGTAAAGCCACGAGCATCTTCATCTAACTGGGCAGTAAAGCGATTGCACCCAGTTGAGCCGCTGATGCGCTGGCCATTGGTATCAAAAATGATGTGAATGGGGTTGCTGGCTTCGCCTTGTGGAATTTGGCGGGTACGCACCTCACCGCTACTATTGGGGGCTAAGTTCCAGCGAGTGAGCTCCCACTTGGTGTTGCGAAGTTCGCTGCTAGGAGGACTAGTTTTAGCGTTGCAGGGGGGAATGACATTGGCACACCCAGTCAAAAGAACGCTACCTAGAGATGAAAACACCACAAATAGGCTATTTGAGAAGCCTCTAGAGAACCCCCTTGCTAGGGCTTGGGATGCGATTTTTGCGGGCATATTTATCTAAGTTATTGTTTTATATGTATTTTTTATACTATATTGCATTCTATTCTACTGGCTTAGACGCTGAAATAGGTGGAAGAAGTAGGGGTTTTCGTCTAGAATATGAGGTTTTCCGCTCTACCGTACGTTACTTTGGTGGGCCGGAGCCTCAGATTTTTTCATTTTAGATTTTTTAAGGAATAAGTATGGTCGTCATTCGACTGGCACGCGGCGGCTCTAAGAAGCGCCCTTTTTACAGCATCGTTGCTACTGATAAGCGCAACCGTCGTGACTCGAACTTTATCGAGCGCATTGGCTATTTCAATCCACAAGCAGTTGCAACTGAGCAAGCTATGCGTATTGCTCAGGATCGCTTGACTTACTGGACTGGTGTTGGCGCGCAAATCTCTCCAACTGTTGTTCGTTTGATCAAAAACAATCCTGCTGTTTAAATCACTTTGCTAAAGACTTCATCTTTACGGTGGAGTTTTTGGCGGCAGGATTTGAGTAGTTTTATTTTGGGAAAATAAGGTGTCTTTCAAATGAGTGCACCTTCCTTAAATGATTTGATTGAGCTTGGTGCCGTTTCTGAGGCCCAAGGATTGCAGGGTCAAGTGAAGGTTAGACCTCACTCATCAGAGCCTGTAGCGCTTCTATCTTCTAAAGCCGTTTGGTTGTCTCTCATCCCGCGTAGGGATGCAGGTGTTTCTGCGTCTGTAGGGCGGGCCTCCCTAACGCAATACAAAGTCAAGAGCGCTAAGATGCATAGCGGCAATGTTGTCATGGCACTAGAGGGCGTCAGCGATCGCGATCAAGCACTTGCATTAAAGGGCGCCAGAATATTGGTAGCACGCGATGCATTTCCAAAAGCAGATAGTGATTCTTATTATTGGGTTGATCTAATTGGTTGCAGTGCAGTCAATCTGCAAAACGAAGCGCTTGGTGAGGTCATTGATGTTACTGAGAATGGTGCTCATGGCGTGATCGCAATTGGCGATCCATTAAGTAAAACGATTAAACAATTAGTCCCATTTGTAAAAGAAGTAGTGCAAAACGTAGACTTGGCTAATAAAAAAATTACTCTCGATTGGCAGAGTGATTGGTGATGAATCAATAAAAAATAAACCGACGAATATAGATATGCGCTTTGATGTTGTGACTTTATTCCCAGAAATGTTCTCCGCTCTCACACAGTGGGGCGTCACTGGTCGCGCATGCGAACAATCACTAGCCAGTGTTCATCTGTGGAATCCCAGAGATTTTTGTTCTGATCCTCGCAAGACGGTAGATGATCGCGCCTATGGTGGCGGCCCAGGGATGGTCATGATGGCCAAGCCCCTGGAAGATACCGTCGCCGGTATTAAAGCTGCCCATCAGGCCGCCAATCTCAAAACTGGCCCAATTTGCTTATTGGCACCCCAGGGCGAGCGGTTTTCTCAGAAAATGGCAGCCGATATCCTAAATTTGGGCAATTTGAGCTTTATTTGTGGCCGCTATGAGGCAGTAGACCAACGTTTTATAGATCGAAACGTGGATTTACAGGTCTCTATCGGTGATTTTGTGCTTTCTGGAGGTGAAATTCCTTCAATGGCGATGATGGATGCAGTAATTAGGTTGATTCCAGGAGCCCTTGGGGATGGCGAATCTGCCACTCAGGATAGCTTTATGAATGGTCTTTTGGACTATCCGCACTACACCAGACCCGAGGTTTATGAAAATTTATCGGTGCCAGACGTGCTTTTAGGCGGACATCACGCTAAAATAGCGGATTGGCGTCGGCAGAAGTCTTTAGAGCTGACGTTCAGGCTCCGGCCAGATTTAATTGAATCAGCCAGAGTCAATGGGTTGCTAACCCGAGAAGATGAACAGTTTCTTCGCTCTCTATAAATCGAGTTGTGATTAAAGGTTTAGTTTTTGGGTTAGTGAAATTGTTTTAACTG
>CANFRA010000021.1 GCA_947449305.1 Burkholderiaceae bacterium | reverse complement strand
TTCATTGCGCCGCGAGGCGAAGTGTTGATTGAAGCCTCATAATATCATTCCTAGAAGATATATAAATGCTGATGTCACTTCTCTTTTATTCTGATTTTTGAGCCGAGTACCCTAATGAGCCGTTTTTGGAGCCCTGTTGTTCAAACCCTAACCCCTTATGTGCCGGGGGAACAACCGCAAATGCAGCGGCTGGTAAAGCTCAATACCAACGAAAGTCCTTATGGGCCATCGCCCAAAGCCCTTGAAGCAATTGATGGTCAAAACAATGAAGGTTTACGCCTCTATCCCGATCCAGAGGGCATTTCACTCAAACAAGCTATTGCCAAGCTGCATGGCCTGAACCCAAATCAAGTATTTTTGGGGAATGGTTCCGATGAAGTTCTAGCCCATGTTTTTGCAGGCCTACTTAAACATATCAAGCCGGTTCACTTCCCGGATATCACTTATAGCTTCTACCCGGTCTACTGCAAGTTATTTGGAATTGACTATAAAACCGTTCCGCTTGGAAAAGAATTTGAAATCAATCTAGCTGATTACACAACACCTAATGGCGGAATTATTTTTCCCAATCCCAATGCACCAACCGGTAGATCTATCGCCCGCTCAGAAATTGAATCCCTACTTTCTCAAAACAAAGACTCTGTAGTAGTGATTGATGAAGCCTACGTAGATTACGGTACAGAGTCTTGCATTCCACTATTGCGCGGCGCTTCCTGTCCAGAGAATCTCCTAGTGGTGCACACACTCTCAAAATCACGAGCACTTGCTGGCTTACGTGTTGGCTTTGCGGTAGGCCATCCAGATTTAATTGAAGGGTTAGAGCGAGTAAAAAATAGTTTTAACTCTTATCCTCTTGGCCGTCTTGCACAAGCAGGCGCAATCGCTGCTATTGAAGATCAAGCCCATCTTGAAAAGACTTCGGAAAAGGTAATGCAAACCCGCGGCAAGCTAGTAAGCGAGCTGAGCGATTTGGGTTTTGAAACACTACCTTCAACTGCAAACTTTATCTTTACTCGCCACTCACAACATGCCGGAATAAAGCTGTATCAAGCATTACGCGATCGTGGCATTATCGTGCGTCACTTTAGACTGCCACGCATAGAAGATTTCTTGCGCATTACGATTGGCACAGATGAGCAAAGTAGCGAGCTCGTCGCTGCTTTAAAAGAAATCCTGGCTTAGATTTATTTTTTCAGGCGCATCTCAGCTGCGCGCGCATGGGCTTGCAAGCCTTCGCCGTGAGCTAAGGTGCTAGCAACTGAACCTAAGGTCTGAGCACCAGCTTCACTTACTTCAATCATGCTCGAGCGCTTAATAAAGTCATAAACACCCAAGGGCGATGAAAAGCGCGCTGTGCGAGCTGTTGGCAGGACGTGATTGGGTCCCGCGCAGTAATCCCCAAGCGATTCACTGGTGTAGTCACCCATAAAGATCGCGCCAGCATGGCGAATTTTCTCTGCCCACTTGCGTGGATCAACGGCGCAAATCTCCAAGTGCTCTGCAGCAATCGCATTAGCGATCTCACAGGCCTCACTCATATCCTTCACCTGAATCAATAAGGCACGATTGGTTAAAGATGCTTCAATAACTTTGGCTCTTGGCATCTCAGGTAGCAGCTTATTGATACTAACTTGCACTTGCTCGATAAATGAAGCATCCGGACACAGCAAGATAGATTGCGCTTGCTCATCGTGCTCCGCTTGAGAAAACAAATCCATCGCAACCCAGTCAGGATTACTTGAGCCATCACACAGTACCAAGATTTCAGAGGGGCCAGCAATCATATCGATGCCAACAATTCCAAATACCCTGCGCTTAGCAGCAGCCACATAAGCATTACCCGGGCCAACAATCTTATCTACCGATGGAATAGTCTTCGTACCATAAGCTAAAGCGCCAACTGCTTGTGCACCACCGATCGTAAAGACACGATCTACACCGGCCAAGTAGGCAGCAGCTAACACTAGTTGGTTACGTGCCCCATCAGGCGTTGGCACAACCATGATGACTTGCTCAACGCCAGCAACTTTTGCAGGGATGGCATTCATCAGCACAGAAGATGGATAAGCAGCTTTACCACCTGGCACGTAAATGCCGACGCGATCTAGTGCTGTCACTTTTTGACCTAAACGTGTACCGTCTGCCTCTTCATATTCCCAAGAGTGGCAGCCCGCTTCAATCTTTTGCTTCTCGTGATACGCACGAACGCGTTGTGCGGCGATATCTAATGCACTCTTTTGTTCGTTGGATAAAGACTTGTAAGCTTGCTCTAAATCTTTTCGCGGAACTTCCAAGTCAGAAACGCTAGCGATATTTAAGCGATCAAATTGTTTGGTAAATTCTAAGACCGCTTCATCACCTTTTTCTTTGACTGCTAAGAGAATCTTGGCAACAGTAGCCTCAATCGCGTCATCATCAGCCATAGGTAATGAAAGACTAGAGAGTAAGGTTTCTTTGAAGCCCGCATCCTGACTCTTGAGGCGCTTAATTTTGATTTGTGCTGACATTTGAGCGAGAAGTAAGATTGCGCTTTACTTCAGCAACTCAAAAATCGGTTGCAGCTGAGCACGCTTACGTTTGTATGAAGCTTGGTTCACTACTAGACGCGCACTGATATCCGCAATTGGCTCGACTTCAACTAAACCGTTCGCTTTTAGAGTATTGCCAGTAGAAACTAAATCTACGATCGCATCGGCCAAACCTACTAGTGGCGCTAACTCCATAGAGCCATAGAGATGAATCGTATCGATATGTACACCCTTGTTTGCAAAGTGCTCACGCGCGCAATTAACGTATTTAGTGGCAACTTTTAAACGGGAGCCTTGCTTGACTGCTGCTGCGTAGTCAAAGCCTTCACGCACTGCAACCGACATACGGCACTTCGCAATATTGAGATCATAGGGAACATAAAGACCATCGGTCCCTTTTTCCATGAGCACATCTAACCCCGCTACCCCGAAATCAGCGCCCCCAAATTGCACATAAGTTGGCACATCCGAGGCGCGCACAATAATCAAGCGGACATCCGGATTTGAAGTCTCAATAATGAGTTTGCGTGACTTTTCAGGATCTTCCTTCGGCACAATGCCTATCTTGGATAAGATCTCTGCAGTTTCTTCGAAGATGCGCCCTTTAGAGAGGGCTAAAGTCAATTTCATGGACTAATTATCCATCAGGCTTACTTTATGCGCTCAATCTTTGCGCCCAAAAGCGTCAATTTATGCTCCATGCGGTCATAGCCCCGATCTAAATGATAGATCCGGTCAACCTGGGTTTCACCTTGAGCTGCCAAGCCGGCAATGACCAGACTAGCAGATGCGCGTAAATCCGTAGCCATCACAATGGCGCCTGAGAGTTTTTCAACTCCCTGCGCAATGGCAGTATTTCCTTCGATTGCGATATCAGCACCCAAGCGATTTAACTCTTGAACGTGCATAAAGCGATTCTCAAAGATCGTTTCAGTAATTGTTGAGCTACCACCCGCAACCGCATTGACGGCCATCAATTGCGCCTGCATATCGGTTGGAAAGGCTGGATATTCAGAAGTGCGAAAACTCACCGCCTTTGGACGAGTCTGCATAGAGGCCTTAATCCAATCTGGACCCATCTCCATTTGTAGGCCCGCTTCTTTCAGTTTGGCTATTACCGCATCTAAAGTATCGGGTCGACAATGCTTCACAAGCACCTGTCCACCAGCAGCAGCAACTGCACACAAGAAGGTCCCCGCTTCAATGCGATCCGGTATCACTGCATGCTCAGCGCCATGAAGTTTTTCGACTCCTTCAATAACCAAACGATCGCTACCAATACCAGAAATCTTTGCGCCCATTTTTACCAATAATTCAGCAAGATCGCCAACCTCTGGTTCACGTGCAGCATTCTCGAGAATCGTGGTGCCTGATGCTAAGGTGGCTGCCATCAATAAGTTCTCCGTGCCCGTTACTGTGATCATGTCAGTCACAATGGATGCACCCTTGAGGCGATCAGTTGGAGGCTTAGTTTCTGCTTGGATGTAGCCACTCTTGATCTTGATGCTTGCACCCATAGCTTTCAAGCCCTTGATGTGCTGATCTACGGGGCGAGCACCAATAGCGCAGCCACCCGGCAATGAAACCTTGGCACTATGCATTCTGGCGAGCAGTGGGCCCAAAACTAAAATGGAGGCTCGCATGGTTTTCACCATCTCATACGTTGCTTCTGAGCTCTTAATCACTGCCGCACTCAGCACCAAATGACTACGATCACTTGCATCCGGAAAATCAACAGTCACTCCGATTTCTTGCAAGAGTTTGAGCATCGTGCGCACGTCCTGTAAATCTGGAACGTTACGTAATACCACTGGTTGATCAGTCAGTAAACATGCGCAAAGAATTGGCAAGGCTGCGTTTTTGGCTCCTGCGATGACTACCTCACCCTTAAGAGGAGTGCCGCCAACCATTCTTAATTTATCCATGAAACGATTCCAGTAAAGACTTCTGCAGTGCTGTTAGTAGTGATAGCTAGTAAATATTTTTAGGCTGTAGGATTTTGAGCAAACTCTTCGGGTGTAAAAGCCTTAATTGATAAGGCATGTACCTCTGCTTTCATACGATCGCCCATCGCGCCGTAGACCAGTTGATGCCGCTGTACTAGACGCTTACCTTCAAAATCTGGGCTCACAATCGTTGCATAAAAATGCTGGCCATCACCTTCCACCTGGATGTGGGTACAGGTAATGCCCTGCTTGATATAGCCCTCAATTTGTTCTGGGGTTGGAAACATAAACCTCTCCTAATAAAACGCAATGATATGAATACTTAATGGCGCAGCTTATAGCCCTTTTGCAACAAGCGCAAAGCAATCACGGAAACCACAATAAAGAAACAAACTACGATTGCCAAACTATTCCATGGGGAAATATCAGAAACTCCAAAGAAGCCATAACGGAAGCCATCAATCATATAAAAAAATGGGTTGAAATGTGACACTACCTGCCATGCTGCAGGCAGCGAATGAATCGAGTAGAAAACGCCTGACAACATCGTGGCCGGCATGATGACAAAGTTCTGAAAGGCAGCCAGCTGATCATATTTATCCGCCCAGATGCCGGCAATCAAACCCAAGCTACCTAAAATAGCGGCACCAAAGAATGCAAAAGTCAAAATCCATAATGGGTAATCTATTGCAGGCAAGCCATACCAAGCGGTGATTAACAATACACCGAAGCCCACCACTACGCCACGAAATACGGCTGCCAAAATATAAGCTGCATAGAATTCAAAATGGCTCAAGGGGGCAAGTAAAACAAAGACTAAATTACCCGTAACCTTGGATTGGATCAATGATGATGAAGTATTTGCAAATGCGTTCTGTAAAACACTCATCATGACTAGGCCTGGGATTAAAAATGCGGTGTAACTTAAACGGCCATAGACCTCTCTGCCTTCGAGTACGTGGCCAAAGATCATAAGATACAAAACAGCTGTTAATACTGGGGCAGCTACAGTCTGAAAACCTACCTTGTAAAAACGTAATACTTCTTTACGCAACAATGTTGGGAAACCACTGCCGTACTCTAAAGGCGGCCTACTCAGTCCATGTTTCATGAATTACCTCCGGACATGATGTTGACAAACACCTCTTCTAAATCCGTCTTACCTTCGCCATCTTTTTTGACTGAACCATAACGAGCTAAAAGATTAGCAGTGGTATCTAATGCAACAATCTTTCCTTGCTTGAGCATAGCGATACGCTGACATAAAGCTTCAGCCTCTTCCAAGTAATGCGTCGTCAACACAATCGTATGGCCATCTTGATTCAAGCGGCTAATGAACTGCCATAAAGACTGGCGCAACTCCACATCCACGCCAGCAGTGGGCTCATCCAAAATAATGACTGGAGGCCTATGTACCAAAGCTTGAGCAACTAATACTCGGCGCTTCATACCGCCAGATAAAGAGCGCATATTGCTATCTGCTTTAGATGTGAGATCCAGGTTAGCCATAATCTCGTCAACCCATGCATCATTATTCCGAATGCCGAAGTAGCCCGATTGAAAACGTAAGGTTTCACGAACGGTAAAAAAAGGGTCAAACACTAACTCTTGAGGCACAACACCCAACATGCGACGCGCTTCACGAAAATTCTTTTGAACATCTGCACCCATAATTGCTGCATGACCTTTGCTTGGGGTAACCAAGCCAGCCAAGATAGAAATGAGGGTAGTTTTACCAGCGCCATTAGGGCCAAGTAAGCCAAAAAATTCACCTGGCTCAATAGCCAAAGAAATATCGTCTAGAGCTTGAAGCGCACCGTAATGCTTAGATATATTTTGAATTGAAATTGCAGCTTGCATGCGATTACAAGCCTAGCAATACAGATACGCCATAGACGCTAGCTAGTACTTTTAACTTTTCTGGGGCATGCTCTACAGAAATAGAGTGGCCATCAACTCGTAGCTTTTTTTGCCAAGCCAATAAAACGGTTAACACTGTTGAATCAAAATCTTTTAACAAAGAACAATCAATAACCCTTAAGTCAACCAAATTTAACGAGCCTTCTTTTTCTAGCAGCAGAGCATTTTCCTGCGTAACTTTCTGGGGTAAAGAAAAGGTCATCGTCAAATATCTAAGTGATTAGTTTGCAGGTTTAGCATTAGCCAGCTGCTTATTACGATCTTGCAAGAACTTGACTAAGCCATCAATTCCATTTTGGCTAATCTGATTTGAGAATTGATTGCGGTAAGCCTCAACCAACCAAACGCCCATGATGTTCATATCGTAGACTTTCCAGCCCTTATCTGTTTTCTCAAGACGGTAATCCAAAGGCACAGGGTCTCCACGACCAAGGACAACCGTTTTAACAACGACCTCTTTGTCATCTGGAGCAGCACGTAGGGCCTTAAATTGCACCGTCTGATCACGCAGCTGACTCAAGGCACCAGAATATGTACGAATCAATAAGTTTTTAAATTCCAGTACCAATTGATTTTGCTGCTCAGGAGTTGCCTTCTTCCAATTAGGACCCATTGCCATTTCGGTGGTTCGGCGCATATCGGTATAAGGAACAATTTTCTTCTCAACCAAATCGACAATCTTCGGAATATTCCCTTTTTGAATATCTGGATCTGACTTTACAGAAGCCATGACATCAGACACCACCATTTTGATGAGAGCATCAGGAGCTGTGGCTTGGTCAGGGGTTTGCGCAAATACCGCGCCAGAGATAAGGAGCAAACCTACTACCAAAGACTTGGTCAATTTTTTAAAACTTTTCATACCCAATTATCTCGCTATCTTTATCTAGAATGAGGTTCATTTTAGCCCCCTCAAGCAAACTACTTATTCGTAAGGATTCTGGTAAACCGGTATCGTAGTCTCTTCATCATCACGACCTTCGTTTATCTGATACTGACGACGCTGAATATAAGCATCACGGACGAAACTGTACTTATCAATTGCAGCTCCATCCAATAAGTCACCAGCTTCGTAATAGGTATTACGAGCATTTACCACGCGCAAACCTGTAATGCTGTTTCGTAACCCAATATTCTTAACGTAACTAAAGAGGTAATCGGACTCTAAGTCAGCAGCCGTACCGAACGTATCGCGTACGTTACTCGGCCCAAAGAATGGCAATACTACGTATGGGCCTGCAGGCACGCCCCAAACGCCTAAAGTTTGGCCCCAGTCCTCCTTATGCTTCTCTAATCCACCAGGAGTTGCCATATCAATGAGCCCACCTAAACCGAAGGTGGTATTCACGACCACACGCATCAAGTCATTAAAGGCATCGCCAGGCTTACCTTGTAATAAGTTATAGAGTGCTGTGTAAATATCGCTGTAATTACTAAAGAAGTTATAAATGCCTTCGCGCACAAACTCAGGCAATACAAAGCGATAGCCGGCTACTACCGGCTTTAGGACATAAGCATCTAATCCTTCATTAAATTCAAAAACGGAGCGATTAAATGATTCCCATGGGTCTTGTGGAGACGGCTGTACACCAGCAGGAATAGAGGCACAGCCTACCAAGACAGAGGCTATACAAAACAAGGCGCATTGCCTAGCTCTGCTAATGAACTTAACTGCTGACAGCATTATTTTGCTACGCCCTTATCCTGACCACTATCGGCTGCCTTGTTATAGAGGAATTGGCTAATGAGATTTTCTAAAACAATAGCCGATTGAGTCTGGGTAATTTTTCCACCATCAGCCAATAAATCATCTGAGCCGCCAGCCTCAAGGCCGATATATTGCTCACCCAATAAACCTGAAGTCAAAATCTTGGCGGATGAATCCTTTGGAAACTTGTAAGAGTCTTCAATCGTCATCACAACAGTTGCTTGGTAGGTTTTATCGTCAAAAGAAATGTTAGCAATACGACCAACGACTACGCCGGCACTCTTTACGGGTGCACGCGGCTTTAAGCCGCCGATATTGTCAAAACGCGCAGCAATTTTATAAGTCGGCGCAAATGACACCGCGTTCATATTGCCAACCTTTAATGCCAGAAATAAAGCTGCCAACAAACCAATGGCAACAAAGATTCCCACCCAAATATCAATTGCACTTTTTCTCATAAGAGCCCCAGTTTATTCTTTCTAGTTTGAGAACATCATTGCGGTTAGCAGGAAATCCAACGCTAAAACCGATAAAGAAGAAATCACCACCGTCCGCGTGGTGGCTTGCGATACGCCCTCAGGCGTAGGCTTCGCTTCATAACCTTGATAAAGGGCAATAAATGTCACTGCCACGCCAAAGACCACGCTTTTAATTAAGCCATTGCCGATATCTGAAAAGAGGTCTACGCCACCCTGCATTTGAGACCAAAAGGCTCCGGAATCAACGCCAATCAGGGGAACACCTACAAAATAACCGCCCATCACGCCTACCGCAGTAAAGATAGTTGCCAAAATTGGCATAGAAATAATTCCAGCCCATAGTCTTGGGGCGATCACACGACCCAATGGATCAACAGCCATCATTTCCATAGCGCTTAACTGTTCGCCGGCTTTCATCAAACCAATTTCTGCAGTCAATGAGGTGCCGGCTCGGCCAGCAAATAATAAGGCAGTAATCACTGGCCCTAATTCACGCGTCAAAGAGAGCGCAACTAATAAACCCAATGCCTGTTCTGAGCCATAGCGATTTAAGGTGTAGTAGCCCTGCAATCCCAGTACGAATCCAACAAATAAACCTGAAACTGCAATGATGACAAAAGAGTGATTGCCGACGAAGAGAATTTGATCAATCACTAAACGAGGTCTTTTGAGCAAGAATCCCGAACGTAAAATCACAGCAACAAACATTCGTGCAGCCAGCCCAAGACTACTCAAATTGCGGCGAACAAAAAATCCAAGATCTCCAAATAAATCTAGAAGTTTATGAAGTGCAGTCATTAAATACTTACTCCAAAATCTTCTGCCAAGCTTTGACCCGGGTAATGAAAAGGCACGGGACCATCAGGCGCTGCATCCAAAAACTGTCTCACAAAAAGATCGGTGGAGCGATTGAGTTCGTCAGGCGTACCTTGAGCGCCAATACGACCATTGGCAATGAAATACACATAATCAGCGATTTCAAAAGTTTCTTCAACATCGTGCGTAACTAATAAACTCGTGGCTCCAAGGGCATTATTCAGATCCCGTATCAATCGCGCAGTAATACCCAAGGAGATTGGATCTAAGCCTGCAAATGGCTCGTCGTACATGATGAGCGGAGGATCTAAAGCGATTGCTCTAGCGAGTGCAACGCGTCTTGCCATACCACCAGAAATTTGGGATGGCATCAAATCGCGAGCGCCTCGTAAACCCACCGCATTCAACTTCATCAACACTAAAGAGCGTAAAAGCTCTTCACTTAAATCAGTATGTTCGCGTAATGGGAAGGCAACATTTTCAAAAACACTCAAATCTGTGAACAATGCGCCAAACTGAAATAGCATGCCCATACGACGACGCGCGGCCATCTGTTGATCACCGGTCATCTTGCCAACATCCTTGCCTTCAAATAAGACTTGGCCAGATTGAGCGGTAAATTGACCGCCAATTAAACGTAGAATAGTCGTTTTGCCGCAGCCTGATCCGCCCATTACTGCGACTACTTGCCCCCGACGAAACTCCATGTTGAGACCAGATAGGATTTGTCGCTCGCCAGGAGCGTAAGAAAAGTTGACGTCTCTTATAGAAACGACAACTTCATCTGTAGCTTGCTTACCTACACCCAAAGAGTTTGACTGGTCACTGTTCATATCCCCGATATTATCGGGGTAAAACAGATGACCCCATCAAATACTCATCTACTGCCTGAGCGCATTGGCGACCTTCACGAATTGCCCAAACGACCAAAGACTGTCCGCGGCGCATATCGCCAGCAGCAAACAGCTTAGGAACGTTGGTTTGATAGGCATTTTGGCCATCTACAGTAGCCTTGGCATTGCCACGAGCATCTTTCTCAACACCAAAAGCATTCAGAACCTGTTGCACTGGGGATACAAATCCCATGGCTAAAAGTACTAAATCTGCTTTGATCTCAAATTCAGAGTTTGGAACTTCAGCCATCTTGCCGTCCTTCCACTCCAAACGAACACCAATGAGTTTTTCTACTTTGCCGTTTTTACCTTCAAAACGCTTTGTTCCTACCGACCAGTCCCGCTCACAACCCTCCTCGTGAGAAGAAGATGTACGCAACTTTGTTGGCCAATAAGGCCATACCAAAGGCTTGTTCTCCACTTCAGGAGGCTGAGGGAGCAATTCAAACTGCGTAATTTGTTTTGCACCATGGCGGTTAGAAGTGCCAACGCAATCAGAACCAGTATCGCCACCACCGATGACTACAACATGTTTATCAGTAGCGCGAATTTCATTTTTGAAGTCGCCAGCATTCTCTTTGTTTTGTGGAATTAAAAAATCCAATGCATAGTGCACACCAGCCAACTCACGACCAGGCACTGGCAGGTCACGTGGTTGCTCTGCGCCGCCACTAATCACCACCGCATCAAAATCTTTCATCAACTGCTCAGGCGAAACAGTCTTCGTGGAGTAATTCTTGACTTCAGTGCCCATGGCTTCTTTGCCAACAAAAACGCCTGTTTCAAATTTCACACCTTCAGCCTGCATCTGCTCTACACGACGATCAATCAACCACTTTTCCATTTTGAAATCAGGAATTCCATAACGAAGTAATCCACCAACACGATCATTCTTTTCAAATACGGTGACGTCATGACCAACACGCGCTAATTGCTGAGCCGCAGCCATACCAGCAGGGCCGCCGCCAACAACGGCTACTTTTTTACCGGTCTTGGTTTTGGATGGCTGAGGCTTAACCCAACCATTTTCCCAGCCCTTATCAATGATGGCATGCTCGATAGACTTAATACCAACAGGCGCGCGATTGATTCCTAAGGTGCAGGCAGCTTCGCAAGGCGCAGGACAAATACGGCCCGTAAACTCAGGGAAGTTATTAGTTGACTGCAAAACATCTAGGGCATTCTTCCAGTCATTATGAAAAACTAAATCATTGAAATCTGGAATGATGTTGTTTACAGGGCATCCGTTATTACAGAAGGGAATGCCGCAATCCATACAACGAGCGCCCTCAATTTTCGCCTCATCATCAGTTAAAGCGATGACAAACTCTTTGTAATGGTGGAGACGTTTAGCAGGCGCTTCGTATGTTTCATCGACGCGCTCAAACTCCATAAATCCAGTGACCTTACCCATATCTAATCCTTAGTATCTTTTTCTTAATGTCTGTATTAATTAAGCAACGACAGTTTTGTTTTGTGCTTTATCCCACAACTCACCAAGAGCACGCTTGTACTCGGTTGGGAGAACTTTCACAAAACGGCCACGAGCATTTCCCCAATCCGCCAGGATTGCTTTAGCACGCTCTGAACCGGTGTAGCGGAAATGACGTTCAATTAAGTTCTTCAAAATTTGCTCGTCTGTTAAACGCTCGCCACCATCTTTCACATCAACTGGAGCATGCCACTCAGACTGAGGCATCTTGGCAATTTGCTCTGCTGCAGGCAATACTTTTTCTAAAGTTGCCATACTGGTATTGCAGCGCTTAGCGAACAGGCCATCTTCGTCATAGACATAAGCAATTCCACCGCTCATACCAGCAGCAAAGTTACGCCCAGTGGTACCAAGCACAGCCACAGTTCCACCAGTCATATATTCACAACCATGGTCGCCAGTACCTTCCACAACCGTAGTGGCTCCAGAGTTACGCACTGCAAAACGCTCACCAGCAACCCCATTAAAAAAGGCTTCACCAGCAATTGCACCGTACAAAACAGTATTACCAACAATAATGTTTTTCGCTGTGTCGCCGCGGAACTCATGTGGAGCACGAACAATCACGCGCCCTCCAGATAAGCCCTTACCAACATAGTCATTACCGTCACCGACCAAATCCAAAGTAATGCCGCGGGCCAAGAAAGCCGCAAAGCTTTGGCCGGCAGTGCCATTCAATTGAATATGAATAGTGTCATCAGGTAAGCCAGCGTGACCGTAGCGCTGCGCCACTTCGCCTGAAAGCATTGCCCCAACAGTACGGTTCACGTTCTTCACTGGAACAATAAATGACACTTTCTCGCCACGCTCTAAAGCGGGCTCACTCTTCTCAATCAAGATATTGTCTAGAGCACTTGCCAGGCCATGATCTTGTGTAAGCACTTGATAGCGTGGAACATCACTTGCTACTTTTGGCTCAGCAAAGATCTTGCTGAAATCTAAACCATGTACTTTCCAGTTATCAATACCTTTACGAGTATCTAATAAATCAACGCGGCCAATCAGGTCATCAAACTTACGAATGCCCAATTGCGCCATGATCTCGCGAGCCTCTTCGGCAATAAAGAAGAAGAAGTTCACAACGTGTTCAGGCTTACCAGAGAATTTCTTACGCAGTTCTGGATCTTGCGTTGCAACGCCCACTGGGCAAGTATTTAAATGGCACTTACGCATCATGATGCAGCCTTCAACTACCAATGGCGCTGTGGCAAAACCAAATTCATCTGCCCCCAACAATGCACCGATCACGACATCACGACCAGTCTTCATTTGTCCATCAGCCTGAACACGAATACGACTACGCAAACCATTCAGAACTAATGTTTGCTGTGTTTCAGCCAAGCCGAGTTCCCATGGTGAACCAGCATGCTTAATTGAAGATAGTGGTGAAGCACCAGTACCGCCATCATGACCAGCGATCACCACGTGATCTGCTTTTGCCTTGGCAACACCAGCAGCAACCGTACCAACACCAACTTCAGATACCAACTTCACAGAAACGTCAGCTTTTGGATTGACGTTCTTCAAGTCATGAATCAACTGAGCGATATCTTCAATTGAGTAAATGTCATGGTGTGGAGGAGGAGAAATCAAACCAACACCCGGCACTGAGAAACGCAACTTACCAATGTAGTCAGATACTTTGCCACCTGGCAATTGACCGCCTTCACCTGGCTTTGCGCCTTGCGCCATCTTGATCTGAATTTGATCTGCAGAACGCAAGTACTCAGTAGTTACGCCAAAACGACCTGAAGCAACTTGTTTAATTTTGGAACGCAATGAATCGCCATCTTCCAATGGAATATTAGCTTCCACAACATCGCTGCCTAAAACGCTCGCTAAGGTCTCGCCCTTCTTGATTGGAATACCTTTGAGCTCATTAATATAGCGATTAGGGTCCTCGCCACCTTCTCCAGTATTGGACTTACCGCCAATACGGTTCATCGCAATTGCTAAAGTAACATGCGCCTCAGTAGAGATTGAACCTAAAGACATTGCGCCAGTAGCAAAACGTTTCACGATTTCTTTAGCAGACTCAACCTCATCTAATGGAATGGCTTTAGCGGGATCGATCTTGAATTCAAACAGGCCGCGCAATGTCATTTGACGTTTGGTTTGGTCATTGATGATGTTGGCGTACTCTTTATAGGTCTGGTAGCCCTTCTCTGCACCAATGCGAGTGGAATGCTGTAACTTCGCAATCGTGTCCGGAGTCCACATATGGTTCTCACCACGAATACGGAAGGCATATTCACCACCAGCATCAAGCATATTGGTGAGGACTGGATCATTGCTAAACGCAGCTGTGTGCATACGCAAAGCTTCTTCAGCTACCTCAAAAACACCAATACCACCAACATTTGATGGAGTGCCCTTGAAATACTGATTGATGATTTCAGGGTTCAAACCAATCGCTTCAAAAATCTGTGAGCCGGTATAGGACATATAGGTAGAGATGCCCATCTTAGACATCACCTTTTGCAAGCCCTTACCAACCGCTTTGATGTAATTCTTAACGGCTTTTTCACCAGACAAATCACCCAATAAGCCTTTGGCCATTTCTGTCAAAGTTTCCATCGCTAGATAAGGATGAACTGCTTCAGCGCCATAGCCAGCTAAGAGTGCGAAGTGATGTGTTTCACGAGCGCTGCCTGTCTCAACTACGAGGCCTACGCTAGTACGCAAACCTTTTTGTACTAAATGTTGGTGAATTGCTGAGGTTGCCAACAGCGCAGGAATAGCAACATGTTTCTCGTCCACTTGGCGATCACTCACGATCAAGATGTTGTAACCAGAGCGAACTGCGTCAGCAGCTTCTGCACACAAAGATGCTAAGCGTGCTTCGATACCAGCTTTACCCCATGCAGCTGGATAGCAAATATCGAGCTCATAAGAGCGGAACTTACCATTGGTGTAGTGACCAATATGACGAATCTTCGTGATGTCATCAAAATCTAAAATCGGTTGACTAACTTCCAAGCGCATTGGAGGATTAATATTATTGGTGTCTAACAGGTTCGGTTTTGGTCCAATAAAGGACACCAATGACATCACCATGTTTTCGCGAATTGGATCAATCGGAGGATTGGTAACTTGTGCAAACAATTGCTTGAAGTAGTTATAAAGAGGCTTATTCTTGTTTGACAACACAGCCAATGGGCTGTCATTGCCCATTGAGCCGATTGCCTCTTCACCGTTCATGGCCATGGGAGCCATGAGGTACTTGATATCCTCTTGGGTGTAACCAAACGCCTGTTGGCGATCTAATAATTTAGCAGCTGGACGAATGGTCGTTTTTTCATCAACTAAATCTGCTTTGCTAGCATCAACTTCATCAAGCTTTACTCGTACTGCATCAATCCAACTCTTGTAGGGCTTAGCTTTTGACACAGCATTCTTGAGCTCAACGTCATCAATGATGCGGCCTTGCTCCATATCGATCATGAACATCTTGCCAGGTTGCAGGCGCCATTTTTGAACAATCTTGCTTTCCGGAATAGGCAACACACCAGCCTCAGAAGCCATGATGACTAAGTCATCATCCGTTACGTAATAACGCGCAGGGCGCAAACCATTGCGATCCAAAGTTGCACCAATTTGACGGCCATCGGTAAATGCCATTGCTGCTGGGCCATCCCATGGCTCCATCATCGCTGCATGATATTCATAGAAAGCGCGGCGATTGTCATCCATTAATGCATGCTGTTCCCATGCCTCAGGAATCATCATCATCATGGCTTGCGCCAATGGATAACCAGACATCACCAACAACTCTAAACAGTTATCAAAACAAGCGGTGTCAGATTGGCCTGGGTAAATCAATGGCCACAATTTTTGCAAGTCATCGCCTAATACTGGCGAGCTAATCGCACCTTCGCGTGCGTTAACCCAATTGACGTTACCTTTAACGGTATTAATCTCACCATTGTGGGCAATCATGCGGTATGGATGAGCCAATTCCCAAGCAGGGAATGTATTTGTAGAGAAGCGCTGGTGTACTAATGCAAGTGCTGATATGGTTCGTTGATCTTGCAAGTCCTGGTAATACGCGCCCACTTGATTTGCTAACAGCAAACCCTTATAAACAATGGTTCTTGCTGACATGGAAGCAACAAAATATTCTTTACCATGCTTCAAATGTAAGTCCTGAATTGCATGACTTGCCGTTTTACGAATCACATACAGCTTACGCTCAAGCGCATCCGTCGTCATGATGTCACGCCCACGTCCGATAAAAATTTGACGAATGAATGGCTCTGTCATTTGCACTGTTGGAGACATTGGCAACTTCACATCTACCGGCACATCTCGCCAGCCCAAAACCACTTGGCCTTCTAGACGTACAGTGCGCTCTAACTCTTGCTCGCAAGCTAAACGTGATGCTTGCTCTTTTGGCAAGAAAATCATGCCAACACCGTACTCACCCAATGGCGGCAATGTGACACCTTGCTTGGTCATTTCTTCACGGTACAAAGTATCTGGAATCTGAATCAAGATGCCAGCACCGTCGCCCATTAAAGGATCGGCACCAACCGCGCCCCGGTGATCTAAGTTCTCAAGAATCTTGAGTCCTTGAGCAACGATTTCGTGAGATTTCTTACCCTTGATGTGCGCAACAAATCCTACGCCACAGGCATCATGCTCATTTCGTGGGTCATATAAACCTTGAGCGATTGGGCGAAGATCAGAATTCAATTGTGTAGTCATAGTATTTCCGAGGGGCGACAAAGGCCTGATAACTTTTGGAGGATCAAATATAGGTGAATACCCATACCGATGCAACAGAAATAAAATGAGTCTGTCCCATTTATTTATAGCTTGCACCATAATGAGCTATTTAAAAGGGGACAGAGTAAATGCTCTACATGTGTCAGGAACTACTAGGAAATGTCTAAGTTACTGAATTTATTAACTTATTTTTCTAGGGCGGCCACGATCCCGGATTTGAGTAAGCTCTGGAGCATCTTTAAATAGCTTATTTGCATAGATATCACTAACCCAAGGCTTAGATCGAAGTAAAGATTCGGTGATTTGCTGGTCCTCCCAGTGGGGCGCACCGTCTTTTACAAAGTTCGCCCAGTTCATTTGCCGTTCAAAAGGCGTATTACCCAGTCTCCAAAAGTGCTGGTGGTCGGCCAACCAAGGCTCTACCTTGCCCCCAATATGTGTTGCAAAGCTAGTCCAACTGGAGTCTTGGGGGCTGGACTCATACCCAGCCCTTACCGGATTGAGCTCAATATAGCGTTGGCAGCGTAAAAAATAATCTGGATCAATTAAGGAGGAGCGATAACGCCCCTCCCAAATTGTTCCAGAACGGTGATGTTGTTGATTGAAGTATTGGGCATAACGCCTACCTAAAGATTGCATTGTTTTGGCCAGGGAGTCATTGCTTTGTGGCGTCATCAATAAATGCACATGATTCGGCATTAATGCAAACGCATGAACTGCACAGCCAAATTGTCTTGCAGCTTCTCGCAACCAATCTAAATAGGTGCGGCGATCTTCGGGGCTAAAGAAAAGAGTTTCTCGATTATTACCGCGAACCATGACATGCATTGCTTGGCCAGGGATTACAGTACGCGCTTGCCGAGCCATGTTGAAAGCGAACTACTGTAGTTCGCGTGGGCCACCACTACGAGAAAATTCAGGAATGAACCAATCACCGTCTACCTGCGTCACACCGCTTGGAACTTCGCGCGCTTCTTGTGGGGCATCTTTTAACGCTACGGACATATAAGAGATCCACATCGGCAAAGCAAGGCCGCCGCCTGTTTCGCGATCACCCAAGCTGGCTGGCTTATCAAAACCAATCCAAGCAATCGCCACTATCTTAGGGTTGTAACCAGCAAACCAAGCGTCATGAGAGTCATTGGTGGTGCCGGTTTTTCCAGCAATATCGCTACGCCCCAATTTAACTCTGGCAGAGGCCGCAGTACCTGTCTTAGTTACCTCTTGCAACATGCTATCCATCACGAAAGCAGTACGCGCATCTAAAACACGCGCAGCACCGTCTCCAACACGAGCGGGCTTTGCCTCAAACAAAACCTCCCCTTTAGAGCCCACCATCTTATCGATCAAGAAAGGGTCTACACGATAGCCTCCATTTGCAAATACGCTATAGGCCGAGGCCATCTGCAAAGGCGTTACTGAACCAGCACCCAAAGCCATCGTTAAATAAGGCGGATGTTTTTCAGGCTCAAAACCAAATCGTTGAATATATTCTTGGGCATATGAAGGGCCGATCGCACGAATAATACGAACAGAAACTAAGTTTTTCGATTTAGCCAAAGCAGTACGCAAGCGCATCATGCCTTCATATTTACCATCGTAGTTTTTTGGCGCCCAAACTTGACTACCAGTCTCTAGGCTGCCAATGGATAAAGGGGCATCGTTCACCATGGTGCCTGGTGTAAAACCTTTTTCAATTGCAGCAGCATAAATAAAAGGCTTAAAAGAAGAGCCTGGCTGACGCAATGCTTGGGTAACATGGTTAAACTGATTGCGGCGGAAGTCAAAACCCCCGACCAAAGATAAAATCGCGCCAGAATCTGCATTCATTGAAACAAAGGCTGCTTCGACTTGAGGTAGCTGCGCTAACTTCCACACTCCCCCATCTAAAAGTAATCTCACAATCGCGCCCGGACGTAAACGTTTTTTGGGCTGTGCACTATCGGTAAGGGATGCTGAGGCTAATTTCATGCCATCACCTTTTAAGATGACTGTATCGCCAGTGGCAATCATGATTTGCATTTCTTTTGGCTTCACATCAAGAACAACGCCAGATTGCAATTCATCTAATTGTGGATGAGCAAGTAAAGCTTCATCAATCGCGCGCTGACGTTTTACGGGATCCTCTGGAAGATCAATAAAGCCTTCTGGGCCACGATAAGCGTGACGTAAGTCATACTCAAAAATACCCCGACGCACGGCTTTATAAGCAGCATCTTGATCCGCTTTTAAGATCGTAGTGTAGACATCGATCCCCTGAGAATAAATAGCCTCACCGTATTGAGTAAAGAGTAACTGTCGCACCATTTCAGCAGCGAAGTCTGCGCGCACCGTAAATTCATTACCCAGTCCACGAATACGTAACTCCTCAATCATGGCTATTTGATATTCCTCGGAGCTGATGTAACCCAGATCGCGCATACGCTGCAAGATATATTCCTGACGAATTTTGGCTCGACGAAAATTCGAGACAGGGTTATATGCAGAAGGGGCCTTTGGTAATCCTGCCAACATTGCAGACTCTGCAATCGAGATGTCCTTTAATTCCTTACCAAAGTAAATCTGGGCAGCACTCGAAAAACCATAAGCCCTTTGACCCAAGAAAATCTGATTCATATAGATTTCGAGAATCTTATCTTTTGTTAGTTGCGACTCGATTTCCCAGGCCAATAAAACTTCATAGATTTTTCGACTGAATGTTTTCTCATTGCTCAGGAAAAAGTTTCGAGCCACCTGCATGGTGATGGTGGAAGCGCCCTGAGATAAATTCCCCCGTAAATTAGTCAAGGTGGCCCTCAAAATTCCGACATAGTCGACACCGCCATGGGAGTAGAAGCGATCATCCTCGATAGCCAAAACAGCATTGCGCATGCTTTTTGGAATTTCATCCAAAGGAATCACTTTGCGGCGCTCTTCCCCAAACTCGCCAATTAAAACCTTATCGGCTGTAAAAATCCGGAGCGGGGTTTTCGGGTTGTAATCGGTTAAGGCTGAGATTTTTGGTAAATTCGGCTTGGCTACTAAAAATGCATAACCCATTAACAGCATCACCACCATCGCAAACACCACACCAATAATCAAGATGGCTTTCACCAACGGATTGCTAGACGATTTTCGGGTTGAGTCAGGCCCCACTCTGGAATATCGCGGACTTCTATCGTCTTGACGGCTTGGTCGCTGGTTTTGCGGCGGCTTGTCTTTTGGGGGGAGGGCCATAAGCTCAAATTATAGGGTGCTTAAGTAGTTTGCCTCAAAGCTCCAAAACCCTTGTTTTTGAGTTTTGATCCTGTGTTGGCTGACATCAGCTTCAAACCATGCTGATGGCTATTCCTTGCCTAAACTTGAAAATAAGGGCATGCCATCTCGCCATATTTCTTCCCAATCTTTCGACGATATGTTGAGTGAGCTTGGTGATGATCCAGCCATCCCTGATCCCCATGGAATTCGTAAAACCACTTACCCCAAAAGTACTCCTTTACAGCCCCCAAAGCCAAGCAAAGAGGGAATCGAGCCAGAGGCATTGAGCAGCCAAAATCTATTAGGTCAGATTCCAAAATTTGGAGGATTCCTTACTTTTGCTACCTGCGTTTTCGGTATCGGTATTGCGCTTTTGATTGGCTATGAATCTCTAAAAACAATTTCCCAGGCTCAGGTCCAAGAGTCATATAAGGAAATTTCTGAGCTTAAAAAACAATTCATTCAGTTACGTACTGAATTGCAAATGGAACAAGATGATCTATATGAAACAATAGATTTAATAGAAGTGAGTGTTCACTCATTAACAGAAAATAAGCCAATCCATAAAGTTGCCGCCAAGCTCCAAGCACTTCCTCATGAAGCGGAGTTACGTCGCTGGAGATATTTGGGGCTCAGTCAAATGGGGGCTTCCTATCAGGCATTTTTTGATTCTGGGCAAGGCACTGTGATGTTTCAAAAAGGGATGCTTGTTTTGGGGGATTGGCGCCTGACTCATCTTGAGAAAGATCTTGCAACTCTAAGTCATAGCAAAGGCAAAACCCTAAACCTCAAACCCTCGAAAACAGAATAAAGCAAAGCCTAAAACGCATGCATCAACACATTCAAAAATTGAGTTTTTGTATTGGCCTCTTGTCCATCTTTTTGCTTAGCCCAATAAGCGCCAAGATGCCTGCACAAAACTTACTGGAAGCTCCCATTAGTTTGCAATTTACCGACATTGAAGTGACTGAGCTTTTACAAGCACTCGCAAAACTTGCTGACACCAACTTTTTGTTAAGCGAATCCATTAAAGGCAGGATTACGATCGAGCTCAATAACACACCGTGGCATACAGCACTTGATGCGATCCTAGCGAGCAGGGGATTGCGGCTAGTTCGTAACGGCGATATTTACTGGATTGGTACTCATACAGAAATTGCTGCATTCCAAAAGCATCGTCGTGAAGATGCTGCCCTGCCCTTTGGTGGCGATCACATTAACAGTCCACGGCAAATACTCATTGAGGCCCGCATTGTAGAAGCTGATGAGCGCTTTGCCCGTGAACTAGGAGTGAAGCTTGGCTACCAAGCAAACTCTTTAAGTAGCAACCCGGATAAGAAAGTTTCTGGTAATTTTGATTTAGGTGGATCGGGCTTAAGTGGATTTAATCCAGCAACCTTGGCTGCAACTCTAGTGTCTAGAAGCGGCAGTCGTCTTTTGCAAATGGAACTATCGGCCCTTGAATCGGATGGCCAAGGAAAGATTCTTTCTAATCCCCGCATTATGACCGGTGATCAAGTGAAAGCCACTATCGAACAAGGTACTGAGCTCCCATATCAAACGACCTCGCAAAATGGCAGTAAATTGCAATTTCGGAAGGCTAATTTGCGCTTAGAAGTTTTGCCAAAAATTCATCCTGACGGAAAAATCTCCATGCTTGTTGGCATTAACAAGGACACCATTGGCATGAAAACGGAGCAGGGATACGCAATTGATACTAAAAGTTTAAGTTCTGAAGTGACCGTTGAGAGTGGGGGAACAGTCATTATTGGGGGCATTTTTCAGACAACCGAGAGAGAAGATGAAGTCAAAATCCCCTTGCTGGGGGATATTCCTCTGATTGGCCACTTATTTCGCCATAAATCTAAATTACAAGACAAAACTGAGCTACTTGTCTTCCTAACCCCTACCGTTATTGATAAACCCTAATAAAATCAAAGGGTGAACTCTTCGACAAACAATATCTTTCTCATTGGCCTCATGGGCGCCGGAAAGTCGACCGTGGGTAAAGTACTGGCCAAGAAATTAGGCCGCCGCTTTCTAGATGCCGATCATGTAATTGAAGAACGCTGTGGCGTCAAGATTCCAGTGATATTTGAGATGGAGGGTGAAGAAGGGTTTCGCAAACGAGAGGCGCAAGTTATTCGAGAAATTACAGCTGAGCACGACATTGTCTTAGCCACCGGTGGTGGTGCGGTTTTATTTCCCGACAACCGTCAAGCACTCCGCGAGCATGGCACCGTCATTTATCTGCATGCAAATCCAAATGAGCTTTGGCATCGTACTAAAGGGGGCGACGGACGTCCCTTACTTCTCAATGGCGATACCAAAAAAATTCTGGAAAATTTATACACTATTCGCGATCCTCTTTATCGCGAAATCGCCGATCATGTGATTGAAACTGGCAAGCCCAGCGTAAATCAGCTGGTCAATACCTTAATCATGCAACTTGAACTTTCCGCTTAAATATATTGGCACTATGATGAAAACACTTGAAGTTGATCTTGGTAAACGTAGCTATCCAATCTATATTGGCAGCGATCTGATTGATCAAGCAAGCTTGTTTAGCGCCTGTGAAAAATCAACTTCAATTTATATTGTTACTAACACTACGGTTGCGCCTCTTTATGCAGCCCGCCTGACTAAGACCTTAGAAGCATTTGGCAAGCCCGTTAGAACAATCATCCTTCCTGACGGCGAGTCCTATAAAGACTGGAAAAATCTTCAGCTTATTTTTGATGATCTTTTAAAGTTTGGCGCCGATCGGCAAACCATGTTGATTGCTTTGGGTGGCGGCGTGATTGGCGACATGACAGGTTTTGCAGCCGCCAGCTTCATGCGTGGCGTTCGTTTCATTCAAGTTCCAACCACCTTATTGGCCCAGGTTGATTCTTCTGTTGGCGGTAAAACTGGCATCAATCACCCTTTAGGTAAAAATATGATTGGGGCATTTCATCAGCCTGTTGCGGTGATTGCAGATCTCAATACACTGAAAACTTTGCCGCCGAGAGAGCTCTCTGCGGGCCTTGCTGAGGTGGTGAAACATGGCGCCATTGCTGATGCCCAATTTTTAGATTGGATTGAAGCAAATGCAGATACATTACTGGCCTGCGATACAAACGCCATGGGACATGCAGTACTGCGTTCTTGTGAAATTAAATCTGCAGTAGTTTCCGCAGATGAAAGAGAGGGCGGTATTCGTGCAACTCTCAACTTTGGCCATACCTTTGGGCATGCGATAGAGGCTGGTATGGGTTATGGCGAATGGCTTCACGGGGAAGCTGTTGGCTGCGGTATGGTGATGGGCGCTGATTTATCTTGCCGCTTAAACCTCATTAGCAAAGCTGAGCTCGAGCGTCTCACCAAGATTATTAAATCAATGAATCTGCCTACTGTTCCGCCTAAATTTGGCGCAGAACGTTATATGGAACTGATGCAAGTGGATAAGAAAACCGAGGGCGGCCAAATTCGCTACGTCATTCTAGAGAGGATTGGTAAGGCTCAAATCAAGAGCGTGCCCGATACCCAAGTGATCGAAACTTTATCTGCTACTGGTGCAGCCTAAAGACTTAAGGTTTAATCAGCCCAATCTTCACAGCCTGACCAGCCTG